>CANQLS010000081.1 GCA_947624765.1 uncultured Clostridia bacterium | reverse complement strand
AGGAGCAAGAGCTGTTATAGAAGCTTTATCTCATACATTCTTTCAAAAGAATGTTATTTTTGCGGGTAATAATCTAAGTAGTGATTATCTAAATGATTTGTTAGATTACATACAAGGCAAAGATATTTCACTTAATGTTATATCTAAATCTGGAACAACAACGGAACCAGCAGTGGCTTTTAGTGTACTTCAAAAATATATGAAAGAAAAATATGGTGAAAATGCAAAAGATAGAATTTATATTACAACAGATAAAGAGAAAGGAATTTTAAAACAACAGGCTACAAAAGAAGGATACGAAACTTTTGTTGTGCCAGATGATATAGGCGGTAGATATTCCGTACTAACAGCAGTAGGTCTATTACCGATTGCAGTTGCAGGAATTGATATTGATAAATTATATGAAGGTGTTAAAGAAGCAGAAAAACAATTTGCTCTTCCAGAAAATAATATTTGTTATGAATACGCAATGCTTCGCAATATTTTATACAGTCGTGGTAAAAAAATTGAATTATTAGTAAATTATGAACCTAAATTACATTATTTTACTGAATGGTGGAAACAACTTTTTGGAGAAAGTGAAGGAAAAGACGGAAAAGGTATTTTCCCAGCAGGAGTTGATAATACTACAGATTTACATTCTATGGGGCAATATATTCAAGAGGGTGAAAGACACTTATGGGAAACGGTTATACAAATAGATAAACCATATCGTGATATACAAATTAATTGTGAAGAAGAGAAATTAAAATTTTTAGATGGAAAGATGTTACATGATATTAATTTAATGGCAATGCAAGGAACACGAATAGCTCATACAAATGGTGATGTTCCTAATATTACTATTAGCATTGAAAGATTAGATGAATATACTATTGGACAGTTAATTTATTTTTTTGAAAAAGCTTGTGCTATTAGTGGATATATTTTAGGAGTAAATCCATTTAATCAGCCAGGAGTAGAAGCCTATAAAAAAGAAATGTTTCGATTACTAGGAAAGGAAGAATAGAATGTCTAAATATTTTAATAATGCTATTGTGGGTAATTCAAATATATTAGGTTGTTTAACAGATAAAGGAGAGTTAATTAGACTATATTATCCTTATATTGATTATTTTCAAAATATCGATAATTTCAAAATGGGAATTATAAAAAATAATAGCATTTGTTGGTTTGAAAATGCTATTCCAAAAAATCAATATTATGATACAAATATTGTTTATACTAATTTATCGATTGATGAAATAGAAATAGAACAAAAAGATTATATTTTACCAGATAAAAATGTACTGGTAAGGAAATTAAAATTTTCTCAAAATGTTAATCTATTTTTATACTCTAAATTGAATTCTAATGCCAATCGTTTAATCTCTGGTATGATGGTAAAAGATGCTTTAATTCAATATTGTCAAGATTTTTATATGGCAACATTTTCTACTTTACCAATTAAACAGTATCAAATTAATAATGCAAGATATACTTTAGAAAATGCTTATTTACGTCCAGAAGATTATATCGGTATGTCAGATGATTCTGCTATTTTGTATCAAGATATTAATGAAATAACATTATATATTTGTTGTAGTCAAACGTTAAAAGATACAATGCAAAGTATTGAATATTTTCGTAATCAAGATGAAAATGTTTTATGTGAAAATACTAAAAAATATTGGAAACAATATTTACAAAATTTAAAATGTGAATTAGGAGATGGAAAAGAACGAGAAATTATAGAAAGATCTATCTATTTATTTGCTCTTCTTTCTAATAAAAAAACTGGAGGTATTATAGCAAGTCCAGATGTTGATGAAACTTTTTCAAAATGTGGCAGATATGGTTATTGTTGGCCACGTGATGCAATATTCATTATGAAAGCTTTAGCTATTTTAAATATGAATGATTTGGTTACTAACTTTTATCAAGTATGGGCAAACCATGCTCAATTAGAAAATGGATTATTCGAGCAACGTTACTATGTGAATGGAGAATTGGCACCATCATGGGGAATACAAATAGATGAAACTGCCGCTATTTTATTAGGAATTGATGCTTATGGTAAATGTAGGCAAATGGAGTCTGTCATTTTAAAAGCAACACAATCATTATTAGATTTTTTAGATGAAGAATATAAATCAAAAACTTGTTTTGATTTATGGGAAGAAAGAAAAGGTGTTCATCTTTATGCAACTGCTAGTATATATGCTGCTTTACGTGCTAGTCGCAGAATGCTTTCGAAAATTGGAAAAGTGAAAAATAAAAAATTAATTTCGAGTATTGAAAAAATATTACCTAAAATTTTATCTTCTATTCGCAAAAATTTTGTAAAAGATGGTATTTTTGTAAGAAGCATTGATAACACTCAAATGGATATTTCCTTACTTGGTTTAGTAATACCGTTTGATATTATAGAAATCACTAATCCAATTATGAAAAACACTGTGCAAGAGTTAGAAAAACATTTAAAATTGCCAAATGGTGGATATCTTCGTTATGAAGGCGACCAATATATAGGAGGAAATGCTTGGATAATTTCTTCTTTATGGCTTGCATTATATTATAATAAAATAGGAAATCAAGAACGTGCAAAAGAGATATTAGATTGGGTAACTAATCATGCAGATAGTATGAATTTTTTACCTGAACAAATTGAGCGAGAAGGTAATAAAACAGCATGGATAACACAACTTGCATGGTCACACGCAATGTATGTAATTGCAGTAAAAGAAATTGAAAAGAAATAATAAGAAAGATAAGAGGTTAAAGTATGGCGAAGAGTCAAACTGTATTTGTATGTAGTTCATGTGGAAATGAATCACCTAAGTGGCTTGGTAAATGTCCTGCATGCAATGCATGGAATACATATTATGAAGAAAAAATTGTAAAAGATAAAGGAACGAGTCAAAAAAGAGTAACAGGAAGTGACACAGTTCCGTTAAATCATGTAGAAACTGGAAAATATGAAAGATATCATACGGGATATGATGAACTTGATAGAGTGCTTGGTGGTGGACTAGTGCAAGGTTCACTTGTATTATTAGGTGGCGAACCTGGTATTGGTAAGTCTACATTAATTTTGCAAATTTGTGATAAAATTAAAGTTAACGGACCTGTATTATATGTTTCAGGAGAAGAATCAGCTAGTCAAATTAAAATGCGTGCTGATCGTTTACAAATTGCAAATGATAATATTTTTTTCTTAGGAGAAACTAGTATTGAACTAATTGATGAATCTATTGAAAAAGTTAAGCCAGCACTTGTTATTATTGATTCCATTCAAACAATGTACAGTGAAGAACTAACAGCTGCACCGGGCAGTGTGAGTCAAGTACGTGAGGCAACATCAAAGATTATGATGATGTGTAAAAAGCAAAATATCACGACAATCATTATTGGACACGTTACAAAAGATGGTGCTATTGCAGGGCCGAGAGTTCTTGAACATATGGTTGATACTGTATTATATTTGGAAGGCGAAAGATATTTTTCTTATCGTGTTTTACGCAGTGTTAAAAATAGATTTGGTTCAACAAATGAAATTGGTTTATTTGAAATGCGTGATGTTGGAATGACAGAAATTACTAATCCTTCTGATATTATGATTACCGAAAGAGAAGACAATCCATCTGGTTCTGTGATTGTAGCTTCTATGGAAGGAACTCGTCCAATGCTTATTGAAATACAAGCTCTTCTTACGCCAACTGCATTTGGAATGCCACGTAGGACTGGTATAGGTATTGATTATAATCGTTTAGTATTATTAATGGCAGTGCTAGAAAAAAGAGCAGGATTACCACTTTCAAATCAAGATGCATATGTAAATGTTGTTAGTGGTATTCGTTTAGATGAACCAGCCACTGATTTAGGTATTGCATTAGCAGTAGCTTCAAGTTATAAAAATATTCCGCTTCCAAAAGATTTGGTGGCAATTGGTGAAATTGGCTTAACAGGTGAAATTCGTAGTGTCAATGCCATAGAGAAAAGAATTAATGAAGCAGATCGCATGGGATTTAAAACTTGTATTGTCGCAGAAAGTGCTAGGAAGCAATTAAAATACAAAGGAAGTATGAACGTGTTAGGAATGAAAAATATTAGAGATGCCATTAAGAGTTGTGGCTTATAGGGAGGAATAAAAATAAATGAGAGAAGTATGGGGAAAAAGTGAAGAATTATTACAAGTATTAAAAGCGGTTGCTCCGGGTACTGATTTGCGTGAGGGACTGGAGAATATACTAAAAGCAAGAACTGGTGCCTTGATTGTAGTTGGTGATTCAGATGATGTTATGAAGTTGGCAGATGGTGGCTTTAAGATTAATGAAGACTATTCACCAGCTAGACTTTATGAATTAGCAAAAATGGATGGTGCTATTATATTAAGTAAAGATGCGAAAAAAATTTTGCTTGCCAATACACAACTTGTACCCGATGCTTCAATTGAAACTGTAGAAACAGGCACAAGACATCGTAGTGGAGAAAGAGTTGCAAAACAGACTGGTGAATTGGTTATTAGTATCTCTCAACGTAGAAATGTAATTACTGTATTTAAAGGTAACATTCGATATACAATTAAAGATAGTTCACAAGTATTAGGAAAAGCTAATCAAGCTTTGCAAACAGTAGAAAGATATAAAACTTCTTTTGATGAAATTATATTAGATTTGAATGAATTTGAATTTGAAGATATTGTTACATTAGAGAATGTTATTAAAGCAATTCAACGTGCAGAACTTATGATGCGTGTTGTAGCAGAAGTAAATGGTTATATTATTGAATTAGGTGATGAAGGAAGATTAATTGATTTGCAATTGCGTGAACTTTCTGCCAATATTGAACGAGAAGAAATGTTAATTATTAAAGATTATTCTGCATCCAAGGAAAAAGAAGAAGCGTTGGTCAATACTATTTCTGCTTTATCACGTGCTGAACTTATGGATAGCACCGTTATGTCTAAATTATTAGGTTATACAGTAGAAACAAGATTAGATGATGTTGAGGTAACCACAAAAGGTTATCGTATATTAAGTAAAATTCCAAAGATGCCAATGAATATTTTAGATAATATGGTAAAATCATTAGGATATTTTCAAGATATTATTCGTGCTTCTATTGAAGAATTAGATGATGTGGAGGGAATTGGAGAAGTACGAGCAAAGAATATTAAACAGAGTATTAAGAGAATGCAGGAGCAGGCTTTGTATGATTCTCGCTACTATAGGTAGTAATGGGTTGGAAAATAATTGGACAATTTCGTTGTTGGACTTATCTCAATTATTTTCCAACTAAAAAAGAAGAATGAATGGTGGTCTAGTATGAAGAAGATTTTTATTAAAAATATTACAAAAAATAGTATTGCAGAGAGGATGGGAATTGAGCCGGGAGATTTTTTACTTTCGGTTAATCAAGTAGAAATTATTGATATTTTAGATTATAAATTTCAAATTTTTGATGCAGAAATTACAGTACAAATTGAAAAGGCAAATGGTGAAGTAAAAGATATTAAAATAAAAAAAGAAGAAAATGAAGATATTGGATTAGTATTTGAAGAACAGTTAATTGAACCTGCAAAAAGTTGTGCAAATAAATGTATTTTTTGCTTCATGGACCAATTACCTCCTAATGTAAGAGACACACTTATTTTTAAAGATGATGATTTTAGACTTTCTTTTATGACTGGTAATTACGTAACATTTACCAATTCAAGTTATAAAGATTTAGACCGTATAATTCAATATCATTTAAGCCCAATTAATGTTTCGGTGCATGCCACAGATGGCGAAGTAAGAAAGATGATATTACATAATAAAAATGCGGATAAGATTTTAGATTATATTACTTATTTAACTGAGCATGGCATTCAAGTAAATGCACAAATTGTATTATGTCCAGGAATTAATGATGGTGCTATCCTAGATAAAACTATCGAGGATCTAAGTAAGTTTTTTCCAAATCTTTTATGCATTGCTATCGTGCCAGTTGGACTTACAAAATATCGTGAAAAGTTATATCCATTAACAACATTTGATAAAGAATCTTCTAAGATAGTTATTCGACAAATTGAAAAATGGCAGAAAAAGTTTTTACGAAAGTATGGTTCTCATATCGTTTATGTTGCTGATGAGTTTTATGTTCAGGCTGAAAAGAAGATACCGAAACCAGCTTTTTATGAAGATTTTCCTCAATTAGAAGATGGCATTGGTATGCTTGCTTATTTTACAAAAAACTTTGAAGAAGAATATAAAAAATTGAAGTCAAGAAAATTATCAAAGCCAAAAACTGTTTCTTTAGTTACTGGAAAAAGTGCTTATAATTTTATGTGTGAAAAAGCAAAGAAGGTAGAGAAAAAAGTAAAAGGGCTAAAAATTAATGTGTATCGTATTGAAAATGATTTTTTTGGCCCGCTAATTACTGTAACAGGGCTTTTAACAGGAGGAGATATTGTAAAACAACTAAAAGACAAAGAACTTGGTGATAAATTATTATTAAGTAAAAATATGTTAAAAGAAGATGAGGACATTTTTTTAGATGACATGAAATTAACGGAGTTAGAGGAAAAATTGCATATCAAAACAACAATTACAGAGTATGACGGTACAGATTTTATTGAGAAAATCTTGCAAAATTAACATAATTGTGATATAATGCCAACGTCGCAAGACAAATAATATTGAAGGGAGGGTCATCATTATGACTCAATCCATGAAGCCATCTTAGATGGCTACCAATCTTCTGTAATTTCTACTTCGATACACAATTTGTAAGGAGGATGAACAAGATGCTGTGGATTTTATCTGTGGTTGGTGGTCTAGGAACATTGATCTGCTTTCTTTTTTTTGCTACGGCCGTATACTACGGCGTCCGGTCTGTTGCTCGGAGATCTCTTGTAATATTGGGAATTTTCTTAGGAGTTGGTTTGGTCGGAATTGTTGGATTTCTGGGAATTGATCAACTCTTCTATGAAGAGGAGGCAACAGAAACAGGTAACTGGGACCTGATAGC
>CANQLS010000080.1 GCA_947624765.1 uncultured Clostridia bacterium | reverse complement strand
ATCCACAGTATCTTAAACAGTATAGCACAAAGACCTTGGAGAGGGTCTATAAACACTACTACTTTATAATACGAGGAAATATGTTGTTATTATAAACTTCATACAAAAAATATGAATATTTTATTTCTTACATTATTAGATTTTGATTCAATAGAAGAGCATAATATCTACACAGATTTGCTCCGTGAGTTTACAAAATGTAATTATCAAGTATTTGTTATTTCTCCAGTTGAAAGGAGAAAAAAACAAAAAACAAGAGTTCTCAAAGAAAAGAATACAACAATATTAAAATTAAAAATAGGTAATATACAAAAAATAAACCTTATCGAAAAAGGAATTTCAACAATTAAAATTGAACCACAATTTATCTTTGGAATTAAGAAATATTTTTCAGATGTGAAATTTGATTTGGTGATTTATTCTACACCTCCAATTACGTTTTGTAATGCTATTAGTTTCATAAAAAAGAGAGATAATGCAAAAACTTATCTGTTATTAAAAGATATTTTTCCTCAGAATGCTGTAGACATGGGAATGATGTCAAAAACAGGATTCAAGTCAATTTTATATAAATTTTTTCGTAAAAAAGAAAAAAAATTATATGATATTTCAGATCGTATTGGTTGTATGAGTCAGGCCAATGTTAACTATATTGTAAAGCATAATAAAGAACTTGACTCTCGAAAAGTAGAAATCTGTCCGAACAGCATAGAGGTTATTGATAAATCTCTTGATGAAAATGAAAAAGTAATAATAAGAAATAAATATAAGATTCCAATAAATAAAAAAGTCTTTATATATGGAGGTAATCTAGGGAGGCCTCAAGGAATTGATTTCTTAATAAAATGTATTGCTAGTCAAAAAAATAATAAAGAAGTTTTCTTTCTTATTATTGGTGATGGAACAGAGTACAAAAAATTAGAAAACTACATCATTTATGGACATCAAGAAAATTTAAAACTTTTGAGAAAGTTGGATAAAAATGAGTATGATACATTGGTTGCTTCTTGTGACATAGGGTTGATTTTTTTAGATTACCGATTTACGATTCCAAATTTTCCCAGCAGAATCTTGAGTTATATGCAAGCTAAATTACCAGTTTTAGCTTGTACAGATCCAAATACTGATTTAGGAAATGTAATAGCAGAAGGTGGATTTGGTTGGTGGTGTGAGAGTAATAATGTTGAGAAATTTAAAGAATGTATAAACAAATTAACGGAAATAGATATAAAAAAAATGGGAGACAATGCATGGAAATTTCTATGTGAAAAGTATAATGTTGATTCTTGCGTACGTATAATATTAAATGAAAATATAGCTTAATGAAAAATATTTTATCTTATTCCAAGATATTTCTTTTAGCTAGGGTGTTAAGTTTTATCGTGAATTTAAGATAGATGTAGTGGAGTTTATATTTGTTCTTACCATAGTTTTCTTATAATGCCTTCCTTAATCCATCTTTTTTAGGTTGTGAAGATAGTAAGAGCATTTAGCATTGACGCATTTGTGGATGACAAAGTTCTTACGGCCTTTTTTGAGACAAGTTATTGCCACAGTGAGGGTAGCGAAGTTTTATGGAAAAGGGACGGCTATCTTTTGGTGAAAATATTGTAGTACAAATTTTGCAGTTTGGAGCCAGTATTTTTATATATTTTTATAAAGAAATAGTTTTTATGATAAAGATCTTGAATTAAGTTGGAATAAATAAGGCATAATCCTCATGAGCGACAGTTCTCTTGTTATGATGAATGTTTGGTGATAGACATTATATTACAAAAAGGGAGAACATTACTCGTTTTATTTGCAATCGTCTACAAACTTAAGACTTCTAGAAAATTTAGAAATAAAAAATGGGTAGGCTTTAATACTACCAGAGAATAGGTGAGGTCTAAAAGATGAAAGCTACTATTGTAGGTAAAAATATACTATTAAATAACAAAACGGTACACATAGAAGAACTGTTCTCAATGGAATCAATTGCTTTTGCGAATAGAAATGCTCAAAATTATTATAGTGATTTATGTGTAGATAATGAGCTATTTGAAAAATATGTTATTCCATTTCACGACTTTTGCAGATTTCTTGATGAAAACAAAGTTGATGAAATAGAATGCAAAAACGCAGAAGATATTTTGAATGCAATGTCTATAGCAAGTCATCGTATAATTACGCATAAATTTTGCAGAATATTCAGTGAGATAAAGAACAGAATATTCAGTGAGATAAAGAGCAAAATATATAAAGTTGGGACTTTTACTTATTTGCTGATTAAACAATTTAACCAAAAGTGCAAACCACAGAGTCAAACAACAAATGCAATTGTGTTTATAAGATCAAAAGCAACAAAAGCTAAGTTTAAACATATTACAAATATTGACAAACTGTTTGAAGAAAAACCCGGTGTAGGGACATTGTATCAACAGTTTACTCTAAGAGAAAGAATTAGTATCCTTATTGGATCCATTTCAAAGGTAAATAAATTAGAAAATGAAATATCCAGAGCATTAATTTCGTATGGCCTGAAAGAATTTGTATCTACAGTGAAACTATATTATTCACAGAGACTGGTTCATACATTGTTTTATATAAGTTTATTAGATAAATATATTAAAGATACGGATTACGACATTATTTATACAGGGAATAATCTTGATCGTTTTGCTTATTATGAAGAAAAAATATCAAAAAATTACAAAAAAGAGTTAAGAGTTATACCACATGGAATAGAATACGGTTATAGATTTCCGAAATGTTTTGTTGGCGATCTTTTTTATACTTGCAGTGAAAATGCAGCTAATTATTTGAATGCTCTGTATCATACGGAGAAGTTCTTTTTTAATGAAGAAATTGGAAGAAAGATGTTCGAAGTTGATAGAGTACAACAGGGAATTTCAAGAATAGTTTATTTTTCAGAACCCAGAGAGTATCAAGTGAATATTGATATTATTAAAAGCATGCTTCCTATCCTACAAATTGAAGGAATAACATTATATTTAAAACTTCATCCAAAGGACGTTCGTAATAATTATGAGCAACTGTTTAGAATGGGAGTAATTGAAATAACGGATTTTAATGATGCCATTTGTGGAAACATTTGTGTATCTAGGAAGTCCACGATTTTATTAGAAGCTACATACAATTATAGTAAGGCAGTTGCAATTTTAACGAATGAGAAAGATAAGTGCGTTTTTAACTCTTTTCCATCATTGCAAGATAATAGAATTATTTGTTTTCAAAATTCATTTGATGCTACAAATTATATTATACATATTTTTAAAAGAGATGCATTACATGAAGACGAGAAATAATTTATAGAGAATCTGATTTAAATTGATTGAAGAAAGTTGAATAGATATGGAAGTAAAACAGAGAAGATTAAATCTTATCGTTGTTGACAGTATAATAATTACTGGATTTTTCTTGCTATGGATGGTCTGTAATAATAGTTTCAAAAATGGTGACTTAGGATTTTGGAATATAACATGTGCGATAGGCGCATGTGCGATATTTTTATTCGGACTTAGTTCCTATAAAAAACGTGGAGTTAAGTCGTATAACATTTTTATATTTACATACTTTGGCACATTAATGCTAAATACGTTAAATATAAGCGGCTATCAAACTCCTAAAGAAGCTAAGGATGTTTACTATTATTTTATCGGAGGGATTGTATTTATTATTTGGTTATACTTAGGAGAAACTTTCTCAATTAAACGTCATTGGGCTTTAAAAATTAAACAATTAAATAAAAAAAGACTATTTACAATTATTTTAATGATGTATGTCTTATTAAGTTTTTTGAATTTCTTGAGAAATGGAATCCCGGTGCTGGGTGGTTTATATTCATCAACCGCATTGAATATGTATAAAGAGAGTGGTATTAGCGGTATTTGCATGATACTTAGCTATATTTTACTTATATTGTCATCAGATTCAAATAGTAAAAAGAAGTATATAATTTATAGTGTTGTTATTTTTATAGAAGGGGTACTTAAGTTTTCGAGAGGTAATATTTTCCGTATTTTACTATTTTTATTAATAGTTTTTATTAGAAAAGAGACAGTAAGAAAAAATATAAGAAAATACAAAAAGAAAGTATTAGTTTTTGTAATTGCGATTATCGTTGGATTTGGATTGGTTGGTAATTTCAGAACAATAATTAGGGGTGAAAGCACAAATAATAATGTTGCCTCATGGATAAACATGTCGATAAATACAAATATTAACCTAGGAAGTTTTAGCTGGATATACGGATATACTGCTATTAATTTTGACACTATGAAGATGGTATATTCTCAAAATAGAACTAATAGTATATCAACTTTTACTGCGCCACTTGCCAGAATAATTAGTGGAAGTGATACCATTGAACAATACAATCTGGAACATATTCTTGATACAAATCGAATATACAGCGCATTTTCTGTTAATTCAATGAAAGTATTTCTTGCACCATACATACAAGATTTGGGATATTTATTCTTTGTGGAATTAAGTCTTGTGGGGTTGGTATATATGTTTTTTATTATGTATTCAAGGAATTATCATCATGAAGGATTATATAGTTACATTCTGATGCTTATTATCTTATGCGTATGTGGCAACTATTTATTTATTAGCACATACATATACGTTATTATAGGATCTATAATTTTATTATCAATTACTAGACCGGAAAAAGAGGAGAAAAATGCTTGATTTTCTGATAATGTACGAGCACAAAAATCGAGAAATCAATAGTGATTGCCTACTTAAAGCAGAGTTAGAGAGAAGAGGATATACAGTAAAAATCGAAAATACGGTAAATAGGCAACTTTTTCGTTATCATTTATTTGAAAAACCAAAGGTAATAGTAGTGATTTCATTGTACAATGAAAAATTATTTTATGGTCATGTAACAGATATGGTTGGATACCATCGAAAAGTAGTTAATTTGCAGTGGGAACAAATTGGTGATTTAAAGAGTAGAGGCAAACTATTAACACCTTCTGGATTATGCAAAGATGCAGTACACATATGTTGGGGTGAAAAAAGAGCAAAATATCTGCAAGAGAATGGTTGTAAGAATGCTATAGCAACTGGTCCAATTCAAATGGACTTTCTACGGCCAGCGTTTAGTACATTTTATATTTCACGAGAAAAACTACATAAAGAATATGGAATTAAAGGTAAGAAAGTTTTACTATACGTGTCTTCTTTTTCATATGTTCATATGAAAAAGGAAGATAAAGAAAGACTTGCAGAGATGACTGGACTAAATATTCAACTACGTATAGAGGAAGCAGAGGAAGCCCAAAATAAAACTATAGATATTTTAGAGACTTATTTAAAAAATCATAAAGATGAATCGATAATATATAGGCCCCATCCAGGAGAGTATATTATAGAACGGTTGCAAAAATTGGAAAGGGAAGAATCAAACTTTTTCATTATTTCAGATTATAGCATACAGCAGTGGATACAGACTTCAGATATAATTATTTCTTGGATTTCAACGTCTATTGCTGAAATCTACTTTGCAAAAAAGCAGTGCGTGATTCTACAACCAACAGTAGCCAAATCCTGGGACGATGTCTTATATCGAGATGCGCGTATTGTAAGAAATTATATTGATTTTATTGAAGAAGTAGAAAGTGATTCATATACATTTCCAATACCAGAAAAGAATATATCTGCTAATTATGGAACTGAGGCCGATGGGTTTGCATATAAGAAAATTGCTGATTTACTTGTTGAAATATATTCTACACATAAATATGACATGCCTAATTACAAGAGAGGGCTATACATTAATGCCCCCTTTAGGAGATTTGCAAAATCTGTGATTGATAAATTAAGAATTAAAGATACAACTTTTCCATTTTCTAAAATTGCTCCTGTTAGAGATTGGCTTAAGTTCTATTGGGATTATCGAAGAAAAACAGATATGGATCTAGTATCTGATGATTATATACAAACACAGAGTTTAAAATTGCGGGAGATAGTAGATAAATTATGACGACAAAACAATTTATTAAAAGCATGTTAAAGTTTTCTGTACCGACTATTATCTCTGCCATTGTTGGTATATTGTGCTTGCCAATTATTTCTCGAGTATATCCTGAGGATCAATACGGATATATCAGTCAATATAGAGAAGTAGGAGTATTGATAAGAGGTATTATTCTACTTGGATTGGATCAGGCATATATACGTTTTTTTAAGGAAAAGGATGTAGATTCCGATCAAAATGGATTGTTTCAGTTCTGTATAAAGGTTGGATTGATAACTTTTACAGCTACGCTTATAATTGCGCTTTTTTTTCACCGATCGATTACTGAATATATATTTAACGAAGATAATATTGTAAGTTTCATTCTTCTTGCAATTTATATTTTATCAATGTCTTTATTTAGATATCAGAATATTAATTACAGATATCTTGGAAAGGCAAAAGAATATAACCTACAACAGATATGCTATATTATCGGTGACAGGTTGCTGTTTGTTGTTGTAGCTTTTTATTCAACAGATTATGTATATTCTATTAGTATAATTTTGCTAGCTAATCTGATCGTGGTGTTAATTTCGGGGATTAACCAAAGAGAATTCTATACTCGAGGAAAAATCAGTAAAACAATGAAGATAGCTATGTTTAAATATGCACTTCCGGTAATGCCAGTTTCACTTATAGTTTTATTTAATAATTCGGTTGCAAAACTAATCATGGGAGGATTCAATCTTAGAACTGAAGTTGGAGTCTTTGCCATCACAACGTCGGTAGCAAATATATTTTCAATTATACCAAACACATTTCAAGTCTATTGGGGAACATATATATTTGAATACTATGACAAGGAACGAGATAGGGTCAAAAAAGTTCATGACTTAATTATGATATTGAGTCTCTTATTGGTTGCGCTTGTATTGGCTTTTGAAGATGTATTGTATTTGCTTCTTGGAGTGAATTATAGAGGCTCAGAGCCATATTTTATGATAATTATGCTTTCACCGATAACGACATTGATATTGGAAACTACAAGTTATGGAATAAATATTGCAAGAAAAACAAGTATTGCACTAGTGTCATCTATTATTTCGTGTGCAATACTTGTTTTTCTTGCAAAAAAAAAAACA
>CANQLS010000079.1 GCA_947624765.1 uncultured Clostridia bacterium | reverse complement strand
CACTTAGAAATAGTACCTAATAATCAATACGATAAAAAATTTATACTATACTGCTCTAATTTTTATAAAAAGATTGACTTTTGCAGTAAATAATAGTACAATAATCATTGCATTGATTTGCACCACTAGCTCAGTTGGTAGAGCAACTGACTCTTAATCAGTGGGTCCGGGGTTCGAATCCCCGGTGGTGCACCATTTTTTTATTTTATCAATAATTTCAAAAATTTTTTATATATAGCATATTTTATTATTTTTTTATAAAAGTCAATTTTAATTACAATAACTCCACTCCAAATCTAGTTTTATATTTATTTTTCCCAAAAGGACTCACGTTTTATTGTGAGTCCTTTTGGATTTAAATTTTTATGTGGTCAAGCCACCAAGATTTTCAAGAAATTTCTTGAAAATATTTTCCTCTCCCTCGCTATCTTCTTCAATATCTCCTTCCGCATATTCAGCGGATTGTTTAAGTTCATTTTCCGTCAGCTTTATCTCATTACTAATCCTGAAAAGATATACTGGCTGCCCATGAGTCAAAGCTCTCAGAAAACTCGAGTTCACTTCAATTACGGAAAAGCCTGACTTCTCGAAATACTCAATCACTTCGGGATAGACTTGTCCTATATATTTATATGAAGGATTACCGTCTTCTTTCGATATTGTGGCTCTCAGCTGTTCTTCAATGAACCGCTGTTGTTTTACCAGAGTCCTTATTTTGATTTCCCGTGCAAGCATTTTGTATTCCTCCTAATTCGTTACTGTTCACTGAACTACGCTTCGGATACTAGTAAAACTAGCATTGCCTGGAAACTGGAAGTAATCTCAGTCATAATTAAATCCGTTTCCAACAATTTATTCTCAAATTGCAGGTAAATTATATCATAAATATGTAAACTTGTAAATATTTTTTCCACAGCGTTTTGACAAATTGTCATATTAAATGGGCTATCTTATAAAGATTTTATTGCTATATTAAAATCATTTAATTATAATAAATATTAATAGAGAGGAATGAGTTTATGAAAATTTTAGTTGGTGAAAATGCTGGTTTTTGCTATGGAGTTAAAAGAGCAGTAACTGGTACACAAAATATATTAAATCAATACAATGATGTATGTTGTTTAGGTGAATTAGTGCATAATAATGAAGTAATTAAAGAATTAAAAAATCAAGGACTTACTATAATTGAAAATCCAGAAAATGCTTTGCAAAATACAATTATTCGTGCACATGGCATACCTACTCACGTATATAAAATATTAAAAAATAAAAATATAAATGTTTTTGATTATACTTGTCCGAATGTATTAAAAATTCATCAACTTGCCGAGGAATATGCCAATAAAAATTATTATATATTTTTATTAGGTGACTCACATCACCCTGAAAACGTTGCCACAATTAGCTTTTGCGGTGATAACTCTTGCATAATAGAAAATGAAAATCAAGTACAAATGGCAATATCAAAGTTTCAAGAAAGTCGTTTGCAAAAAATTTTAATTATTGCACAAACAACATTTAGTATCTCAAAGTTTGATTATATTGTTGAATCAATAAAACAAAAATTATCAAATGACATTGAACTTATCACAAAAAACACTATTTGCAATGCAACTGAAATTAGGCAATTAGAAGTAGCTAATCTTTCAAAGCGAGTAGATTATATGATTATAGTCGGAGGGAAAAATAGCTCTAATACGAAAAAACTTTTTGAAATAGCAAAGCAAAATTGTAATCACGCCATTTGTGTTGAAAATAAGTCAGAATTAAACTTAGAAGATTTTAATAAATTTGAAACCATAGGTATAATGTCAGGTGCCTCTACGCCAAAAGAAAGTATTGATGAAATAAAAGAATACATCTATCATCAATAAATATTAAATTAAAAGTTAGGAGATTATAATGTTAGAATTTGAAAATGTTACAAAACAATTTGATACTGTTACGGCAGTAGATAATATTTCTTTTGTCTTAAAAAACGGTTCTGTTTTAGGAATTGTAGGAAGAAATGGTTCTGGAAAATCAACTATTTTTAGAATGATATTAAATTTAATTGAACCAACCGAAGGCAAAATTTCTTTTGATGGTGAAAAAATAAATGATGCTTTATTAAATCATTTTGGATACTTACCAGAGGAAGGAAGTCTTTTACCTTCTTTTTCTGTTTTAGATATTTGTGAATATTATGGAGCGTTAAAACTTATGTCTAAGGAAGAAGTTTTAATTAATTTAAAAAAGTGGCTTTCAAAATTTCATATGGAAGATTTACTCTTCACAAAAATTAAAAAGCTCTCTAAAGGAAATCGTCAAAAAATTCAATTTATTGTTTCTATCTTGCACAATCCAGATTTCATTATTTTAGATGAACCTTTTTCGGGCTTAGATCCCGTTAGTGCAACGGAATTAGAGCAAGCTATTTTACAATTAAAAGAAAATGGAAAAACTATTATTTTTTCATCTCATGTAATGAATCATATTGAAAATTTATGCGACGAAATTCTTTTAATCAATCATGGAAAAGCTCTGCTACAGGGAAACTTACAAAACATTTTACAAAATTACAAAATTGAAAATACTCCTGTTACATCTTTCAATGAAATCTTTATTCATGAGGTAGGTGAAGAAAATGAATTACACTAAAGTAAAAGAAATTATTAAGTTTTCTCTATATCGTGATATTCAGAATAAGTGGTTCATTATTTTTAATGTAATTACTTTGATTAGCGTAATACTTATTATGAATTTAAATAATATTTCATCTTTATTAAAACCATTACAAACAGAAAATATTTTTGAAATTGCACTTTTAGACAATAATCATTTAATTGAAGATGATTTTATTTCTCAATTTACTGAAAATGAAAATTTTAAAATAACACCTATAACTGAAAACACTTATACATCAGAAAATATTCCAAATGATTTTGCAATTATTGAGGTTATTCCTGATGAAGAACTTGTTGTAAAATTTAAGTTCACGTCTAAAGAAGGTATAGTAAATAGCATTTATACTCCTATTCAAGAAGCGTTGCAAAAATGCAGAAATACTCTTTTTGAAGAAAAATATAACTTAGATGAAAATACATTAAAAACATTACAAAGCAACTTACCAATTGAACGTATAATGCTCTCTGTTGATGCAGAAGATTCTACTTTAAAAGACTATATGAAATTATTTTCATCTGCATTCACATATATTTTAACTATTTTTCTATTTTCGAAATTAGCAAATGAAATTTCTCAAGAGAAACAATCAAAATCTAGTGAATATATTTTAACAACTGTTTCTGCTAAAGAATATTTATTTGCAAAGCTTTTTAGTAATATTGCTATTTTAATAATACAAGGTATCTTTTTATTAATTTATTATTACATTGCTGCTATGATTGCTAGTATTCCTCTTATGGCTGAAATGGATATTTCTCTTTCTAGCAATTTCGTTTTTAGTTTTGATATTGTGTTATATATTTTAGCTTTGCTAATTTATAATGTATTAAACATTATTTTGTTATGCATTATTCAAGCAACGTTATCTGCCAAAACCGCTTCATCAGCTGAAGCTGGAAATACAGTATCACTTCTTGCATTTATTATGATTATTGGTTATATATTGACACTACAAGTAATTACGCCTTATACGAAAGTTAATTTATGGCTTGCTATAATTTCTTGCTTACCAATCATTTCTGCTTACTTCATTCCAGCACTTATGGTAGTTGGGCAAATTCATGTTTGGCAAATCATACTTTCACTTGCATTACTTTTTGTTTTAATACCTACTACTTTTCATTTTTGTTCAAAGATTTTTAAAAATGGAATTTTAGATTATACAAAAAGGAAAAATAAACATCAAAAAACTGAAAATGCATTAACTCAAAATTTAATTAAACGTAAAATGAAAGAATTAGGTTTTGTAGTTGGTATTGCTATTCTTTTATATGTAGGCATACAAACTATTCTTTCATTACTATTTAGTATTTTTCTACCAAGTTTATTACACAATATTTTCAATCAAGAAGAAATTAGTATGTTAATGCAACTTCTATTGCAAATATTCTCATTGGGTATTGCATCTGCATTTGTTTTAGCTTATTGCAATAAAACGCCAAAAGAAGAAAAGAATATTTCGTTTTCACAAAAAGCAAAAATTATATTAATTGGTATTTTTATTATATTCGTTTTGCAAATTTTATTAAGCTATATATTATATCCTAAAATAGGATTAGATTATGATATTACAGAGATGTTCACAACAAGCCAAGAGTCATCTTGGATTAGTAAAATTATTTTAATTTTAACATTAGCTGTTACCCCAGCAATTTTTGAAGAATTATTTTTCAGAAAAGCTATTATTGATTTTACTTTGCCATATGGCAAGAACTTTGCACTTCTATTCTCTGCTTTACTGTTTGGACTTATCCATATGAACTTATCGCAAGGATTATTTGCATTTTTAATAGGTCTTGTTTTTGCAACTATTTATATATATACAAAAGATATTAAGCTCACTATGATTATACACTTTATTAACAATGGTTTCGCTACAATTACAATGGTATTACCAGAGTATGGAATTATCATTTTAACAATGACAATATTTATTTTATTCATAGCAGGATTTGTACTTTCAGTTAGGGCACTAATTAAAAAAAGTTCTAGAGAAAAAATTATATCTTTTTTCAAAATGCCTCTTTCCTTTAGTGCATTGAAAAAGTATAAATATGTATTTACTGATTTTACTTTTGACGTCTCTCTTCTTCTAGTTTTGTGCATGAGTATTTTAACAGAAAATTTATTGCGATAAATAGGTATTATTTTCCGCTCTTTCGGATATATTAAGTTTGTATGATATAACAAACTATTACGAAGGAGTGAAAGTTTATGATGTTAATTCCAAGAAGAAATAATGACTTTGATTTTTTTGATGAAATGTTTCATGATCCATTCTTTACTAAACAAGATAGCAGGTTAATGAGAACAGATATTAAAAACAAAGATGGAAACTATTTGGTTGATATTGATTTGCCGGGCTATGATAAGGAAGACATTCATTTAGGAATGAAAAATGGCTATTTAACTGTTCATGCTACTACTAAAAAAGAAAAGAATAATGAAAAAGATAATGAAACATATGTATATCAAGAAAGATATGTAGGCGAATGTGCTAGAAGTTTTTACGTTGGAGAAAATGTAAATGAAGAAGATGTAAAAGCAAGTTTCAAAAATGGTACTTTACATCTAGAATTTCCAAAAGAAAAGCAAAAATCGATAGAAAGTCAAAAATATATTCCAATCGAATAATCTTAAAATAAATGGAATCAGTAACAGTGATTCCACTTATTTGATTAAATATCTTTTTGTTACTAGATAATGATTTTATTCTAAATAATTATTCAAAGCCATGCCAGTGCGCGTGTAGCGGCGGCCATTGGCCGCCATAAATTGAAAATATTTCTTTTGCATAATTTGTTATAGTGCACTAAAGAAAAGATTTTGTTGTGTCTTCGATTTAATGGCGCCCAATGGGCGTCGCTACAATTATGCAGACATAATTGTAGAGTATTATTTTAAAAAAGTGTTATCCAGTAACAAAAAAAGATACTCCATTTTGAATGAAGTATCTCTTTATTTTTATTCTTCTGTGTTTTCTTCTTCTTTCACAGATCTAGCAGTAATGTCTTCTTTTACTCTTGTTGCTTTACCAACTCTATCTCTTAGATAATATAATTTAGCTCTTCTTACTTTAGCTGGTCTTACAACTTCTACTTTTTCAATTCTTGGTGAATGTACAGGGAATGTTCTTTCAACACCTGTTCCATAAGCAACTCTTCTTACAGTAAAAGTTTCATTTGCTCCTCCACGTTGTTTTTTAATAATCGTTCCTTCAAATACTTGGATTCTTTCTTTGTTACCTTCTTTAATTTTGCAATGTACTCTTACAGTATCACCAATATTTAAAGTAAGTGGATTAGCTCTTAATTGTTCGTTTTCAATTGCTTTAATCTTATCCATTTTGGTTTCTCCTTTCTATCAAATCTGGTCTTTTATTTTTAGTTATTTCAAGTGATTTTTCTAATCTCCATTTTTCAATATTAGCATGATGACCTGACAATAATACTTCTGGGACTTTCTTTCCTAGAAATACTTCTGGACGTGTATATTGTGGATATTCTAACAAATCTTTACTAAAAGATTCCTCTTTCAAAGATTCCTCATTTAGTACCCCTTCCACATTTCTACTAATTGCATCTATAACAACCATTGCTGGAAGCTCGCCACCAGTTAATATGTAATCACCAATAGAAATTTCTTCATCTACAATTTCATCTAATACTCGTTGGTCAATACCTTCATAATGTCCACAAAGTAAAATAAGATGTTCTTCCTTAGCAAGTTCTCTTGCTAGTTGTTGATTAAAAACTTTTCCTTTTGGCGATAAATAAATGACTTTTGGTTTTATTTTTAAATCCTTGATAATACTTTGATAAGCATCATAGATTGGTTCTGGTCTAATAACCATACCAGCTCCTCCACCATATGGAGTATCATCTACGTGTTTTTGCTTATCTTTAGAAAATTCTCGAAAGTTTATGATATTTAGTTCTATCTTTTTATTTTGTATTGCTCTTCCCATAATGCTTTCCTGCATAACAGTAAACATTTCAGGGAACAACGTTAATACATCAAACCTCAATCTAATAACCCCCTAGGAATTTCCACATCTATTCTTTTATTTACTACATCAACTTTTTTAATTACTGATGTAATCGCTGGTAAAAGCAAATCTTTTTCATTTTCTCTCTTAATCACATATACGTCACTTCCACCAGTAGTGAAAACGTCGTCTACAATGCCTAAGAATTTATCATCATACACACTACAACCAATTAGATCTGCAATAAAATATTCATCATTACTTAAAGATTTTCCATCAGTACGAGGAATCATAATGGCATGATTTTTTAATTTTCCTGCTTCTTCAATAGTATCTATGCCCTTTACCTTTAAGAGTATAACATCTTTTTGATAACGGACTTTTTCTATTTCATATTCTTGCATTATGCCATTTTTCTCAATTAATATTTTCTTTAATTCTTCATATCTCTTCGCATTTTCTGTATATGGTCTTACCTTCATTTCTCCCTTTAGCCCATGCGTATTAGAGATAA
>CANQLS010000078.1 GCA_947624765.1 uncultured Clostridia bacterium | reverse complement strand
AGCCCTAATAACTTCATCATCATAATCCATTTTTTCTTGACTTGATTCTGAAACATCACCTAATAAAGCAATGTATAAATGTTCCATTTTATTGCCTAAATAATATCGTTCCATACTCTGCATTAATTCATGTACTCTTTCTTTACTTGTAAGTATTGTAGGAATAACAACAAATGTATGAACATTATCTGGTATTTCTTCTAATCTAGGTAACGGCTTACTCTTAACGCTTTTAGTTAATATTTTTTGTATTAAATAAACAAAAATTTCTGAAACTGGAATCAAAGCAATCAAAAAAAATTTTCTAGCTATTAAAATCGAAAAAAGAATAGTTGGCAAATAAATTGCAATAATATATTCAAACGTTTTCATTTTTAATGATTGCTTTTTAATTTTTTTATCAATGCCCAAGCTCTTCCATAATTCCTCTTGCTTTTCTCCTAATAAGAAAACGCCAATATGTTCCTCATTTTTTCTAAGTTCCATTATAGTCGTTGCTACATAAACTTCAGAAGTATTACTTAATTTCGCAATTTTTTTAATTTCTTCTCTATATAAATTTCTAGTATTAAAATCAAGTTTATAATATAATTCATCTTCTGCCAAAATATTTTCTATAGAATTAATTCTCTCGAAAATAGTAACCCAATTAAATCTTGAAATATGCCTAATACTAGTAATACTGTTACTCATCGACACTCTTCTAAGTGCTAATTCATAATGTTCAACTCGAATAACCTCACTAGAAGTAGTTCCAACTTTTTTTATCTCTTCTTCTAAAATTTGAATATAATCTAGTCCATCTTTTCCTAATTTTTTCAAACAATAGATTAAATATTCAACATATGAGGTTGCTTCATTATCTAACATTATATTTTTATATTTATGAAACTTTTGCTCGCTTAAAGGTTTATTTCTTACTAATCTTTCAACTAAACTTTCTACTTTAAATTTTTGCAATTGAGATATCATAATTCTTTCGCACAAATCTTTAATATACTCAATCACACTAATCTTAAGCATAGCTGGAAGCAACCACAATTCTTCCATAGAAATACTTTTCTTTGTTTGATATGCACGAATAAAAGTTTCAACATTTTCTTCTGTAATCAAGGCATCTGTGTATTTCACCATTTCTTTAGCTAATATATAAATTCTACTAACGCCATGAATTGATGGTAACTTTTTATATTGAGAAAGAGAAATCTCTTTTTGCAATGCATTAACCTGTTCTTCAATTAGATAATAATTATCTAATATCCATTCGCCACTCGGAGGAATAGGAACATCTTTATTAATACTCTCGTTTAAAATATCATATGTTCTACCAATATATTGAAAATCAGAATTTAATTTATAAATAGGAAAAGAGCTTGCTTCAGATTTTTTTGAAATCTTATGATCAACAGCAAGCTTCTTGGCATAGTTTTCCATTGAACACCTCAATACATAATAATTTACATTTATTATGTGTCGAGGTGTCAAAATTATACAAAACTTTTATACTAAATTCTATTCCTCCCCGTAAATTTTCGAATAATAATTTTCAACACCTTCTATAATACCAGATACAAGTTTTGCTCTATATTCCTCAGTTTGTAATAGTCTTAAGTCTTCGGGATTAGATAAAAATCCGCACTCCACAATTGTAGTTGGAATTTTCGATTCATCAGTTAATTTTATATCTTTAATATTAAGTGCTACTCTATCATTCTTTCTATCTATATTATTTGTAATTCCTGCTTGAATTTCTTCTGCTAAAATTTTATTATATTCTGAATTTTTATTATAAAAAGTTTGCCAACCATAATATCTTTCTGAAGCGAATTTATTCATATGAATAGAAATACACAAATCTGCATCACTACTATTTACTATTTTTACTCTATTACTAATATCAGATACCTTCATTTTTCTAACACTATCTTGTTGATTTTCATCAGCAATATTGTTTTCATCATGTCTAGTCATAATAATGTTATAACCTAATGCGTCCATCTCTTTTGCCAGTTCTTGAGCCACCTCCAAATTAAGAGTAGCTTCTCGAATACCATCTTTTGATACAGCACCTCCATCTGGTTCTCCATGTCCCGCATCAATAACTATAGTATAGGTAGGCTCTTTTAATTCTATAGCTGTAACAGGTATAGTTTCAACTTTACTCATATAAATCATTCCAACTAATATCAATATTGCAAATGCTATATAAATTCTTTTCATTTTAATAATAAAAAACATTGTATGCCCTCCCAATTCTATCATATGAAAAGGCAAAAGCAATTATAACCAAAACCTAATGAATGATTAAAATCAAAAAAGGTTGCGAACCTTTATGGTTGCAACCTCATATACTAATTAATCATGATTAATTATATGTATTGGAAAGTCTTGTGATTTTAATATATCTTTTAAACACTTTGGCACAATATTATATTCTTCTATTTTATTTATATCTAACCACTCATATTCTAAATATTCTTTTCCCTCTATATTATGAATAGTATAATCTATTTTTTTGTCTTTTTCATCTATAAATTCCACCTTGTTTATAAATAGAATTTCATGATATTTCTTTTTGTCCATTTCAAAGAAATTTTCAACTGTACCTATATATCCTATTATTTCCGTTTCTTTTCCAATTTCTTCTTTGATTTCTCTTATTACAGTTTCTTCTGAACTTTCTCCTATTGCTATTCTTCCACCCGGTAAAGTACAATGGTCTTTCCTTACATCTTTATGAACTAAAATTTTGTTATTGTGTATAATAACAGCCGCTGCTCGTATATTTAGTTTATAATCTTCTATATCTAAACTTAAATCCATATGTAATTTCCTTTCTTTATATTATCTATATTTTGTTTCTATTCTATCAATTAAAATTATAAATCTTTATATTAGCTAGTGTTTTTATTTCATTACTATCCATTTAACAAAACTCCTTCGTTTTTTATGTTTTCATAAAATTTCATGTATCTAATTCTATTATCATAAGTATCAATATTTTCTATAATCGGCGATAATAATATATTATACTTTAAGTCTAAATCATAACTATAATCTAATATTTTTTCTTGTAACTTTTTTATTTGCTCTACATTCAAATCCACAAGAATCATAATATCTATATCACTAACTTCTCCATCTCTATTCTCTTCACCTCTCGCATACGAACCATAGAGAATAACTTTTTTTAGTTTATCTCCTATTATTTGATTTAAACCATTAACATATTCTTGCAAAATACTTTTTATATTATCAGACATTTTACCCTCCCACTTACTACTAATTATGGCTCATTAATGTGCCATTGGAGTTTTTCTTCTATTTTCTAAGAATGTGCTTCCTTCCATTGTTTTCGCTTTTTTCTTTACACTTGCACCATCTTCGCCAATCTCCAACGGCGAATTATATTTTCGATAACGATTACTAATCATAGCAACAGTAATCGTCATAATTGGAAACTTCTCTATTTTTCCACGCCTATTTGCAATTCTAATTCCACCATTTTTAATATCTTCTTCAATATAAAAATCAGAAATTTTCTCATCAAACTTTTTTATAATTTCTTTTCCAATTTTTTTTGCATTTTCATAATCTAAAACTGCTACAAAATCATCTCCACCAATATGTCCCAAGAAATCGCCATTCTTACCATATTGTTGAATTACTTCTTGCATAACGCTACTTGTAAATTTAATAACTTCATCACCATTCATAAAACCATATTTATCATTATATGATTTGAAATTATCTAAATCAAAATATAGCACGGCATAAGTCTTTCGAGAAGCTATTCGTCTTTTTAATTCCGATTCTATTTGCACGTTTCCAGGAAGCCCTGTTAAAGCACTAATACAACGATTAGAAGCAATTAAACGCGAAAGATTTTTTATTGTATAATAGAAAAATCCTTCATGCAATGGCTTTGGAATATAATACTCTACTGAACTTTTTAAAATCTCCATTCGGAATTCTTCATCTTTTGTATCAGCAGTTACAATAATAGGTGTAATATTATTTTCCTTATCTTTCCTTATATATTCACATACTTTAAAAATATTATTATCAATATTATCAGCATTAATAATTATTAAATCAGGCATAGTCATCAAGGCTTTTTTAATTTCTTCCTTTTCAGAAGAAGAATGAACAAAATGATAATTTGATTCCTCACTAAAAAGTTTTTCCGCCAAACTAATAACTTCACTTGTATCATCAATAAAAACAATATAATTTGTATTTATCATAAGTATCCTCCCTAAAATTAGATTTCGTTTGATATTTTTGCAAAATCATCTATTGATAAATTTTCTGCCCTTAAATTTTCATCAAGCCCTAATTTATTTAATATCGATATCAACTGCTTCTTATCCAAATCATCAAAAACTAAAGAATTAGTAATTGTTTTTCTTCTGTGATTAAAACCATTTCTGATAAGTGCAAAAAATAATTTTTCATCTTTTACTTTAACCGGTGGCTCTTTTAAAATATCCATTTTAATAACACAAGAATCAACTTCTGGTGATGGTAAAAAATTCTCTTTTGGTACATCAATAATTTTTGCTGGTACACTATAATAATTTGCACTTAAAGTAATTGCACCATAGCTCTTATTTCCTGGCTTTGCACAAATTCTTTCTCCTACTTCTTTTTGTACCATAACCGTAATACTCTTAAATGGATATTTTTCTTCCAACAATTTCATCAATATCGGAGTAGTAATATAGTAAGGCAAATTTGCAACAACTTTTACTGACATATGATTTTCTATTATACTATATAAATCTACCTTTAAAATATCATCATTTATTATTTCTAAATTTTCATTTAAAAATCTATTTTTTAAAATACTTACCATGTTTTTATCTAATTCAATGGCAACTACTTTACCAGCCTTTTCTAATAAAGCTTTCGTTAAACTTCCTAATCCAGGTCCAATCTCAATAATTAAATCATCTTTGCAAACATCTGACTTTTCAACAATAGCCTCAATGATTTCATCATTAATTAAAAAATTTTGTCCTAACTTTTTATTTGCTCTAAGACCATATTGATTTAATAACATCTGTGTTTCTTCTAATAAATTCAAAATTCCACCTCTTTGATTTTAGTATACCCTTTTCCACACAATTTGGCAAGAAAAAAGAAGACTATTTTTAATAGCCTTCTAAATCACATTTAAAACTTTACTATTATTCAATAACATATACCTTCATATTTCTAATGCCCCATTTTACAGTTTCTTCATGAGAGTCCATATAAAGATCTATTTTATAATTTTTAATTGCACTGCCAGTATCAGCTGCAACAGCATATCCATAAGTCGGAACACCATCAACACCTTCTACATAAACCTTACTTCCTAATGGAATAATATTAGGATCTACTGCAATTACTTTCATACCTGTACCTGGAATAATCTTTAAACCTGACCTCGTTACACCATAAGCTGGATTATCTTCACTTTTTCCGCAACATTTCTTGCATAAACAATATGCAGTCGCCTTTACTTCTATCACTTCTTTATATTCTGTTGGTGCTTCTTCTACTGTTCTATCTACACTACTGCCTCTTGAAGTATATTGCACAGTGCTTGGTGTTACAACTTTTTTCGTTGTTTCTTCTGCTAATTTTGCTTTTACAATTTCTAATTGCTCTTTTTCCTTTTTCCAGTCTTCTTTAACTTTTTCTACTACATTAATGATTTCCATATTTCTAGCATATATTTCTTGTTCTTTTTTTTCATTTTCTAGTGTAATTTCCCATCTGAAAATTTCTACTCCTAATATGCAACAAATAACTGTGACAAAGGCTAATCCTACAGACTGCATGGCAATACTGTTTTGTCTTTTGTACCCTTTTGCCATTTTGCTTTCTTGCATTTTAATACCATTCCTTTCTTACATTGTACCGAAACAGGTCAAAATTTCCTTGTCCTTAATTAGCGGTGCCATTATATTTTACCACTAAATGATATGCTTTGTCAATTGATTTTATGCACTTTTGAGGGCTTTTGTTCAAAATGACATTAATCGATTTTTTTCGATTTGTTAAATTTTTCAAATCATTCCAATATCCTAATCGAATATTTTATTATTTCGTGCAAAAAATACTATTAAATCATTTTGATGAATTGATAAAAATATTTTTTGGAGGTAATAAATATGAATAAAAGAATTTTAGCATTTACGATGCTATTTGTTTTAATTTTCTCCTCGATTTATGTATTTGCTATGGATGATGGAGGAGATTTAAAAGTTTCTGATGCTAGCTTTACAGTAAAAAAGAATCAAACATTAGAAGAAAATTTACCAACTGTCGCAGAGGAAAGTGATTTAACGTATGAAATTGTAACACAACCAGAACATGGTACTTTAACGTATAATGACACAAAGTCAACGAGTTTCTCGTATCAACCAAGTTCTGATTATGTTGGACAGGATACTTTTACTTTCAAAGTAAAAAAGGAAGAAAAAGAATCTAACACAGCAACAATCACTATAACAGTTGAAGATGATGTAGAAGAAAAAGAAACATTAACCATTACAGATGTTTCTTTCAAATTAGAGAAAAACTCTATTTTAACAGCAAATTTACCAAGTATTGAAGATGAAACAGATTTAACTTATGTAATTGTTTCTCAACCGCAACATGGTACACTTACGCATGCTGATGAAAGTTCTGCAAGCTTTTCTTACACTCCATCTTTAGATTATACTGGTGAAGATTCATTTACTTTCAAAGTTACTAAAGATGATATAGAGTCTAATGTTGCAACAGCAACTTTAACAATTGAAGAACCTAGTGAACCTGTTATTCCTTTCAATTATATAGACTTACAAAATCACTGGGCAAATTATTCTGCATCACATTTAGCAGCAAGAGGATTAATCATTGGTGAAGAAATTGGTAGTCGTTATTATTTCTATCCTGATAGAGCTATGAATCGTTCTGATTTTATGCTATTCTTACTTGCAATCACAGAAAGTAATAAAGATGCTGAAATCGAAATGCCAAATGTAACTTTTGCTGATAGTGAAAATACACCAAGTTGGTTAATTGAAGCAGCAAAACTTGCTTATGCTAAAGGAATTATAAAAGGTTCTGCAGAAGGAAATAGTATTTATTTAAATGCATATGCACCTATCACACGTACAGAAGCCGTTGTTATGATTAATAACGTTTTAAAACCTGCTAATTCAACAGATGCTTTAACTTATTCAGATGCAAGCTCAATTCCTGAATG
>CANQLS010000077.1 GCA_947624765.1 uncultured Clostridia bacterium | reverse complement strand
TCGTTTTCTCCGTCCACTGCATACCCACTTCTCTCCCAAGCATTTATATAAACTTGGTTTAGAGATTCACTACTTTTATTTATGATATAACTTGCTGTATATTCCGATGCTCCTCCCGCTAAACCATAAATACCATAAATATTTCCTGTGCTACTTCCATGATATCCGCCTGCACAATCATATTGATAATATATTTTCGGAGAATTCGGTGAACCTAAAGCAATCCCATTGCTATCAACAAATGTCATCTCAATAGAACCATCTTCACGATATATTTTCTTAGTTTTTTGATAACTACTACTGGTAGCATCATCTGGAGTGCTACCAACCATTCCTGTTATTGCTGTGCCAATTCCTTCTCCTTCGTAATAGGAATTGTTATAGAGAGTGGTGTTCCCATAGATACTTTGTGTTAAATACGCTACCGCTCCCCATTCACTATTTTTCATGTGATGACTCGTAGTATTTGTCAAACCATGTTTTTCTGTCATGGCTTTTGATTTTTTAGCAATATCAGTAGTACTAATATTTCCCCAACATGCTACATTTGGGCGAATGGTTATATATTCATTTTCATCGGTATTACTTTTTCTGCCATAGTTATCAATATTTGTACTAATTTTCCCCTTTCCCTCTACAATCACAGTATCCGTACTTTTATCTTCTATTAATTCCGTTGTGCTACTACTTGCTTCAAACTTCGCTACCCATATTCCATCTAAATCGTACTCCCATCCGCCATTTTCGGCATTGTCGGTAAACGCTGGATGTACTACAAAATCAAGCATTTTATCTTCTGCTGTACCTGGCAATGACGGATCTTTTCCCGTTAGGGTTGTTGTTGGATAAACTTCACTATATACTTTTCCATCTTCATCTTTATTTTCTTTATCGATAAATACAATATTAATATTTCCAGCTACATTACCACCACTATGTAAATAACTGGTGATTTGATAGGCGTATCTTGGAATGTAGACAAACATTCCAATTACATCATTTTCAAACTCATCATCGCTAATAACTGTACCTGCCGGTTTTGATAAGTACTCCTTTCTCACATCACTATCAACTGTTATTACGTTAGCCCATTGCTTTTTACTTGCTCTATAATCATACCAATCACTATTTTTATCAGCTATTACCCAATTTGTTCCATTATGAATTACAGGTATACTTCCAGCTGGAATGTCAACAGTAATTACTGAATGAAACTTTGCATATTCAGTTCCTTCTACTTCTCCTTGAATATCAGCTTTACAACGATACATCTTTCCTTCATATTCAAAACCGTATAACAAATATATATTTCCTGTTTGGGAATCTACATACCATTTATTTGTCCCATACGTTGGTATTTTTATACCAAGACTTGTTTCATTTGTAATTTGATACAATTTCATATCTCTATAAATCATTTCATCTCCGCCAGCAAGATCCTTATATATTTGTTCACTATTTCTTTTTTCGCCAGTTTTTAAAGCCTCTTTCAACGTTTCACTACCATATGCTTGTGACATTGCTTCTTGCACTGCATCTAAATCAGCACAGAACTTTGCATATCTGCTTCTTTCTAAAATACCCGACACGCCATTAATCGTAATAGCTGCTAAAATTATTATTACTATTATCGTTATGATAAGTGCTATCAATGAAATACCTTCTTGTTTCATGTTTTTTCCCCTTTCCTATTTTCAAAGCGATTATCGTTAGTTTTTATGGCGGCCACTGGCCGCCGCTACAAGTTTTCTCTCCATTTTTTAACAGACAACAAAAACCATAGAAAATCATCAAACATAAAAAGCAAATGACAATCGTTAAGTGCCGAACTAACAGCATCAAAAACAATCTTTTTACTTTTTATGCTTTTTGATTTTCTATGGCTTTCTCTTTATCCAGAATCTTCTTTTTTAACTAAAACAAATGTGTGTGTGTGTGTGTGTAGAGTCGCAACGGTTTCAGCGTTCTTCTTTTGCATTTTTCTTCTTTCCTCTCATATTTTTGATATATTTATTCTACCAATAACACATTTCAATTGCAAGTAGTTTTTTATCACAATCAAAAACTAAATTTTTCATTGACTTTTATGTAATTTTCGATTAAAATATAAATAGATAAAGGAAATCCGCAAAAGCGGTTGACCTCAGAAGTTATAAAATAACCTCTACTCGTCGAAACAGAGAGGTTATTTATTTTTTTTGCTCTTGATTATAAGTTTCCTTATAATTCTCAAGAATTAATTAATCCAAATATAGACTTATTGCACCACTACAACACGGAAACCATTTGTGCTATCACTTCCATTATATCCATAGAAAAAAAATACTCCTGTAGTTACGCCATCTTTAGCATTGCCACCTCGTAAAAAGAAATCCTCCCCTCCTGATGGGAATTTAGAATAATCAAAATTCCATGAAGATGAGCCATTTGATGTTTCATATACTGCATCCCCAAACATTTTAGAATTGGCTTCATAATTGCTCACTCTGTTATCTTCAATACTTCCATCTTCTGCTTTTCCGACCATATATTCATTTTTTTCACAATCATAAATATAAGATTGAGTATATGATGCATTACCATTATTAATATATCCAGCCACGTATTCACTTGTAGCTCCAACTAAGTCATATATTCCGTATATATTATTGGTACTACTTGCTGAATATGCATTTACCACATTATATGGATAAAACGTTTTTATATTACCTGCTTCATATTTCATCTGAATAGAGCCATCCTCGCAATATGTTTTCGCTATTTTAATAGAAGTAATGCCTATATCATCACTTTTTTCTCCCGCCATGCCAGTTATGACTGTATTGCAAGCATCACCTTCATAATACGAATTAATGCTTACATTTAGATTACCATATATACTATATGTCAAATAAGCAACTGCGCCCCATTCACTATTTTTCATCTGATGACTTACACTGTTAGTTAATCCATGCCTTTCAGCCATTTCTCTTGATTTTGAAGAAATTGTAGTTATATTCACTACTCTCCAACTTGTAACATTAGGACGTATTGTTATATATTCATCTTTATTATTTATATTTTTCGACCAACCGTATTGACTACCAATATTCGTACTTATTTTTCCATTACCGATTACTTCAACTGTATCCGTACTTTCATCTTTTACTAATTCTGTTGTACTACTGCTTGCTTCAAATTTAGCTACCCATATACCGCTTAACTCGTGTTCCCATCCGCCATTTTCTGCATTATCCGTAAATGCTGGATGTACCACAAAATCAAGCATTTTATCTTCTGCTGTACCTGGCAATGATGGATCTTTTCCATCTAATGTTGTTGTTGGATATTCTTCACTATATACTTTTCCATCACAATCCTGATTCTGCTTGTTTATAAATACAATATCAATATTTCCTGCTACATCGCCACCATCATGTAAATGACTTGTAATCTGATATGCATATCTTGGCACATATACGAACATCCCTATTACATCTTTTTCAAATTCTTCATCACTAATCACTGTACCTGGTTCTTTTGCTAAATATTCGCCTCTTACACTTTCATCGATTGTCATTATATTTGCCCATTGTTTTACGTTTTCTCTATAGTCATACCAATGGCTATTTGTATCTGCTATCACCCAATTAGCTCCATTATATATTACTGGTATGCTTCCTTCCGGTACATCTACATTTATTGCTAAATGAAACTTTTCATAATCTGCTTCTTCTCCGCCATTTTCTATATCTCTTTTTGAACTATATACTCTGCCATCATATTCATATCCGAATATCATATATACATCACCAGTTTTTGTATCCACATACCATTTGCTATTTCCATACTGAGGTAAACTAACGCCTAATGTTTTTTCATCTTGAATTCTTGTTAATGTTTTTCCTTTGTATTCTGTTACTTCTTTCTCACTTTCTCCTATTGCTATATCTTCATATATTTCTTCACTACTTCTTTTCTCACCTAATTTTTGGGCTTCCTTCACCGTTTCACTACCATATGCTTGTGATACTGCCTCTTGCACTGCATCTAAATCAGCACAGAACTTTGCGTATCTGCTTCTTTCTAAAATACCTGACACTCCATTAATCGTAATAGCCGCTAAGATTATTATTACGATTATTGTTATAATTAACGCTATCAACGAAATTCCTTTTTTCATGTGTTTCTCCTCTCTATGGCGGCCAATGGCCGACGCTACACGTTTTTAACTATTTTTATTGTTGAGAAATATTTTTCCAATTCTTTTCCGACAGACAACAAAAAACATAGCAAAACAATAAACAGAAAATGTATATTGCAATAGTTAGGTACCAAACTATAATTAATACCAACTATTCACCATTAACTATTCATTATTTACTATGCTCTTAATAAGTTTTATTCCGAATTATTTATTTTAATTAAAACAAATGTGTGTGTGTGTGTGTGTGTGTAGAGCCTCAAGGGTTTGCTGGTCTTTCATTTTTTCAACCTCCGTTTTCTTTTTTTGCATTTCTACATCTAACCTAAATGTATATTTTCCTCAATTTTGTCGACACTGTCGACAAAATTTAATTAATATTAGTATCTTCATTATTTTTTCTTTGCTCTAATTGTACTTTTGCTCTTTCTATACTATCTATAAATTTTTGCTCTAGTATTTCTTTCGGTACATATTCAGTTAAATATTGTGCTACATGTATTCCGCTATCATCTAATTCTAGTAACTCTGCCATCATATCGTTTTTTGAAGCACATAATATTATTGCGATTGGCGGTTCTTCTCCTTTTGCTTTTTCGTATTTATCTAACCATTTCAAATATAATTCTACTTGTCCTTTATGCTCCGGCCTAAATTTGTCCAATTTTAATTCAATAACTACCAATCTTTTCATTTTTCTATGATAAAACAATAAATCTATATAATAATCTTCTCCATCTATTGTAATCCTTTTTTGCCTACTTAAAAATGCAAAATCATTTCCCATTTCTAAAATAAATCTTTCTAGTTCGCTTAAAATCGCATTTTCTAAGTCTTTTTCACTATATGTATCTTTTAAATCCAAAAAATCTAAAATATATGGATCTCTGAAAAATAAATTAGTTGTCATTTTATTTTCTTTACTTAATAGTTGTAAATCATTTATTATTGTTTGTTCTGGCTTTTTAGATATTGCTGTTCTCTCAAATAGAGCCGAACCTATTCTTTCTCTCAAAGTTCTTACACTCCAAAATTCATTGGCACACATTGTTGCATAAAACTCTCTTTTTAATTTATCTTGTATCTGTAATAATTCAACGAAATGTGACCAACTCAATTTTGTCGACAGTGTCGACAAAATTTCAAAATCTGGGAAATAATCATAAAATTTTAATATTCTAAATAAGTTTCTCTCTCCGTAACCTCTACCATACTCTATAACTAATCTTTGACTTAATTTTTTTATTACTTCTTTTCCATATTCAGCCTTTTGATTTTTTAACACATTATCCGTTATATCTTTTCCAATATTCCAATACAATAATGTCATTTCCTTATTTACTGAAGCAATTACATTCTTTTTTGCATTTTCTATTAATATTGATATACTTTTATATAAATCATCTATATTAATGTTTTCTATACGATTTAATTCATCCATATCACAATTTTCTAATTTTTCAGACAACATCCGAAAAATTAAAACTTAAAGTTGTCACCTCACTTTTTTTGCTATTTTTATTTTATAAAAAACCTCGCAAATAGTTAATTTTAGGCTTTTTTTATATATCTATCACTTGGTACATTTTATCTGTGGTCAAATATAGAGCCACAAGGGTTTCGTGATTTTTCATTTTCAATTTTCTCTCCTTTTTTTCTCGTTTCTAGAGTTATTATATCAATTTCTCTTTCGCGTGACAAGAAAATTTTAATAACATTTTAGAATTAACCTTGAAACTTTACTTATCATTAATACTTATTTTCCTTTATAATATCATACTAATGGCATTTTTTCGTTTTTCTATATCCATTTTATATTTTCTATATTGATGAATTTATTTTGTAAGAACAACACGTATTCCTACTCGATTATATTTTCCTCCATCCCAATAATCAAATGCCAAAACTCCCGTTAAAGAGCCTTGTCCTCCTCGTGCAAAAAATGGACGACTAACCCACAAATAATATGAGTATTCATTATTCCACGCATTACCACCTCCACTACCAGATTTTGATATTTCATAGATAGCATCTCCAAATTTTTTAGAATTAACTATATAATTGTTACCAGCATTATCCTCACTCGCTACCGCATATTCGTTTTTTTCATAATTTTTTTCATAAGCATTTTTTTGGTTTTGCGCATTAGTATTCGTGATATAAGCGGCAAGATATTCCCAAACACCACCTTTTAAATCATAAATGCCATAAATATTATTGGTACTACTTGCACAATATCCATTCACATGATTGTATGGATAAAATTTTTTGATAACATTGCTATTATATGTGATTTCAATCGAACCATCATCATTATACTGCTTTGCAGATTTTACATATCCAACAGAAGTGGCATCATTTTGACTACTTCCCGCCATTCCCGTTAATGTTGTATAATAGCTACCATCTCCCTCCGAATAAGAATTGCTATACAAATTGACATTTCCGTACTTGCTTTGTGTTAAATAGGCGACTGCTCCCCACTCGCTATTTTTCATTTGATGACTTGTGGTATTCGTCAACCCATGATGATTAGCCATTGCCTTTGATTGCTTAACCACATTGATAATATCTACATTTCTCCAACTCGTTACATTGGGGCGTACCGTGATATACTCATCGGTGTGATTACTATTTTGCGACCAACCATATTGATTGCCAATGTTTGTACTAATCTTTCCTTCTCCAACAACTGTCACAGTATCTGTACTTTCATCTTTTACTAATTCCGTCGTGCTACTGCTAGCCTCAAACTTTGCTACCCATATGCCATTTAAATCATGTTCCCATCCTCCATTAACTGCATTATCTGTAAACGCTGGATGTACTACAAAATCATTCATTTTATCTTCCGCTGTACCTGCGACTGATGGATCTTTTCCATCTAACGTTGTTGTCGGATAATCTTCACTGTATACTTTTCCTGTATTATCTTGATTTTGCTTGTTGATAAATACAATATCAATATTACCAACCACATTACCACCATCATGCAAATGACTTGTGATTTGATAAGCATATCGTGGAACATACACGAACATTCCTATCACGTCATTTTCTACTTGTTCATCTGTAATTACTGTTCCCGCCGGTTTTGATAAATATTCATCTC
>CANQLS010000076.1 GCA_947624765.1 uncultured Clostridia bacterium | reverse complement strand
GTGCAAATGTTCATTGGAAAATAGAATTTTTAAAGTCATACCTATCACACGAGGAGCGGCCAATGGCCGCCATAGAGAGAGTACGACAGATATAATTTTTCAAAGCCATGTCAGTGTGCGTGTAGCGGCGCCCATTGGGTGCCATAAATGTGAAAATATTTCTTTTGTATAATTTAGTTGTAGTACATTGAAAGGAAAGATTTTCTTTAGTCGCTTCAGACACACGCAAAAATTTAAAAATTTTTGCTAACTCGCTTGGTAAAGAAAAATCTTTCCTTTCTTGCATATTTTGTTGTGTTTTAGTAAATGGCGGCCAATGGCCGCCGCTACAGCTGCACTTACAACCTACATAACATTGAAAAATTATTTAAATCAAAAAAACGTTATCGAGTCTTGTTAGAACAGAAAATTTACTTTTTATATTGATTTTCTGTAAACTAAGTGATATACTAATAACGAATTGAAGATGCTGAATCTTAAAAAGAGCCGAGGAACCAAATTTAGGGGTGAATCTAAAATATTAGAAGGAAACTTTCTATTCCGAACCCGTCAGCTAACTTGGTAAGCATAGTAGAGAGAAACCAATATCCCCGTAGAGCGACTCTCTATGGGGCTTTTGTGTAAGGAGGAAAAATGGACAAGATTAGTGTAATAGTACCCGTATATAATGTGGAGAAGTATTTAGAGAAGTGTGTGAAATCAATCCAAAATCAAACGTATAAAAACTTGGAGATTATATTAGTTGATGATGGTTCACCAGATAATTGTGGAAAAATGTGTGATGAATTTGCCAAAGAAGATAGTAGAGTTAAGGTTATACATAAAGAAAATGGTGGATTATCAGATGCGAGAAATGCAGGCTTATCCATAGCTACTGGTGAATATATAACTTTTGTAGATAGTGATGATACGATAGATATTAAAGAATGTAAGGTATTATATGATTTGATAAAAAAATATAATACCCAGATTGCTTTTTGTGAACTTCAAAGGGTATATGTAGATCCTGCGAGAAAACCATCGGTTGATAATAGCACAAAGAAAAATATATTAACAAAAGAGATTACAGTGGAAGAAGCTGTTGAAAAAATATTATTGGATGATAATATAGGTAATTATGTATGTAATAAATTAATGAAAAAAGAATTGCTTATGGGTATAAAATTCCCAGTTGGAAAAACATTTGAAGATATGGCTGTTATGTATCAAATCGTTTCTCAAGTTGATAGAATTGCGTATACAAATGAGGCGTTGTATTATTATTTAGTTGGAAGAATAGGAGCAATTACAACAAAATATTCAAAAGAAAAAGTTTTTGACATGATTGAACACAGTTATAAAGCATATCAATTTTTAAGTCAAAAATATCCCAATATTAAAGCTTGTATTGATGTTTTTTTTGTTAGATATTATACAAGTACAATGGAAAAAATATGCATCAATGATTATGAGGAGCTTTTTGAAAAGAAAGAAATTGTTGATTGGTATAATCTATTTAAAGACTGTATAGATTCTTTAAATGATGATACTTTGAGTTATTATTTAGAACCGTATAGGTTAGTAAGTTCGGTGTTATTAAGGCGAGGGAGAAATCTTTATAAAAAATATATTAGAGTCTTATATGAAAATATAAAGAATAAAGAGATTAAAAAGAGTTAGGCAGTTATATTTAATTGTATTTTAAATTTTTCGAAGGAGAAAATAATATGGATAAGTTGATTAGTATTGTCGTTCCAGCTTACAATGTAGAGAAATATATAGGAAAATGTATTGAAAGTTTAATGAATCAAACTTATCAAAATATAGAAATAATCATTATTGATGATGGCTCATCCGATAATACAGCACAAATATGTGATGACTACGCATATAAAGACAATAGAATAAAAGTTGTTCATAGAGAAAATATGGGAGTGTCAGCTGCTAGAAATTATGGAATAGAAATTTCTAAAGGGGAATTTGTAGCTTTTATTGATAGCGATGATTTTGTTTCTAAAATTTATTGCGAGAAAATGATTTCTGCTATTTCTAGAAATAATGCGGAAGTTGCAATTTGTTGTATGCATGATTATGAGGAAAATAAAAAAATAGAGGTAGAAGAGAAAGAATATGTAGAAGAAGTCTTAAATCCTGAAGAAACAATTATCGACTTTATAAAAACAGGAAAATATTTTGACTGTATGGGTGGGAAAATGTTGTCACGAAGGTTGATAAATATGATTAAATTTCCAATTAATAGAATATATGAAGATTGTGCAACTGTATATAAATTTTATACAAATGCAAATAGAAGTGTTGTTTTGAATCAGGAATATTATTTTTATTTAGTGCATAGAAATGGAAGTATTACCTCTTCAATTTATGATGAAAAGCATCAACATGATTATGACATAATGATGAAGGAAAGATATGATTATCTTGTAAAACATTTTCCTGATCTAAAAGAGTGGATTAATGCATTGCTAATAATGAACATGTTTCTTGCAATACAACGAGCATACATGACAGAAAAAGATGAATTAATTAATTCTGAAGTCATTAAAGAATATGACACTTGTTTAGAAAATTATGTAAGTGGTGTTGATAAAAATGTTTTATATGAGGTCTTGCACAATAATTATTGGAGGTCGGCTTTGTTTATGTATCTGCAAGATAAAGAGTTTTATAAAGATAACATGAAGAAACTATATTTAACTAGGAATGAATTTAAAAAATCAAACAGCGCTATAGTAAAAAAATAAAGATAAATATTAGAAATTAGTTTTGTAGGAGGAAAGAATGGATAAAATTAGTGTGATTGTTCCCATTTATAATGTTGAACAATATTTAAAAAAATGTGTTAAATCAATTCAAAACCAGACATATAAAAATTTAGAAATTATATTGGTTGATGATGGTTCACCAGATAATTGTGGAAAAATGTGTGATGAATTTGCCAAAGAAGATAATAGAATTAAGGTTATACATAAAGAAAATGGTGGATTATCAGATGCAAGAAATGCAGGTATTGAAATTGCAACTGGAGAATATGTAACATTTATTGATAGTGATGATTGGGTTTCAGAAGATTATTGTCAAATATTATATACTGCTTTAAAAGAGACCCATTCAGATGTTTCAACTATAAGATTTGCTTTAGTTGTGGAAAAAAATGCAGTTGTTACAAATGTTGGACCACAAAAGGTTACAATTCCCAATGGTGCTATAGTTTTTGAAAAAGAAGAAATCTTAAAACAATTATTGATGAGAAGGACTTTAGATAGCTATGTTTGGGGGAAATTATATCCAATTGCGCTAATACAGAAACACAAATTTAAAGTCGGAGTTTCTTTTGAAGATGTTATCTATGATTATGAAACATTTGCAGATATTAATAAAATAGTATGCGTAGACAAGGAAGCATATTTTTATTTAAAGCATTCAGGTACGATTACTGCTACATGTTCTCAAAAAAATTTACAAGACTATATTAATGCAACAATGTACAGATTTAATGGTGTAAAGGAAAAAGGAAAAGAATTCGATGTTTATAATTATTTTGCACTTTTAGAAAAAATTATTAGTATTAGTATCAAATACGTTATTGCAAATGAATTTTATGAAGATATTGAAAATCAATTACAAGAAATGTTTGAATTGTTAAATCAATTTAGTATGACAAATGAAAAGGAACTTACAGAATTAATGGATGATTTTCAAAGACTCTGTTTATATTTGATACGATATAATGGACAACTATTCCTTTCTTTCTTAAAAGAACGACAAAAAATGAAAGTGCAAGGAAAAAATATCAAGTAAAATAAAAAAAGAAAATCAAATTTTAGTTTTTGATTTTCTTTTTTTGTTTTGCAAGAGGATATAAAATGATTTGTTCTTTTTTATAGTATCAAAAATAGAGCAAACAGATAGAATTATTCGTGCTTTACAATTGCATATTACTTTGATACAATGAATCTATAAAACAAAATAAGGGGGAGAGAATAGAAGTGAAAAGAGGAATAATGTATGTAGTTTTATTGGCTCTCATAATGGTTATAATGACATCTTTTGTTTATGCTAGTACAGATTTTGCAGACGTAGATGATGAAAGTTTAGCTTGTGCGACGAGAAATTTACTAGAAATGGGGATTTTATCTCCTGCTAAAAATTTAGGCGTTGATGAAAAAATTACAAGAGCAGAAATGGCTAAACTATTAATTGTTGCTTCCCATAGTGAGCCAACTTCCAATGGCACGAAACCTTATAAAGAATATAAAGATGTTCCTACAAACCATTGGGCATGGGGATATATTGATGCCATTAGTAGATTAGGATATGTGGATAATATAGTTGATGATGACTACTTTTATCCAGAAGAATCTGTTACATATCGTGAAGCTGTTGCATACGTTCTCAATTTATTAGGATACTCTGATCTTATCGAAGGTAAAGCAGGAAATGGTGATATAACAGAAGTATATAGAGAATATGCAAATAACTTTAATCTCTTACGTAATTGTACAGGAGCATCAGGATGGAATGATGAAGTAACAAGAGGAAATTTATGTATTATTTTATGGAATACTTTGCATACACAAGTATGGACAATTCTTAATACCAATACTCCTGGTATAACCTATGGAAAAAGTGACATCTTATTAAATTTGTGTTTCCCAGGTTATACGCCAACATATAACGTTTCATTAAATGACTATGAAGGTGGTATGATAAAAGTTAATCAGAAAGAAGTTTTGCCTAAAGAAAAAACGACGTTATCCATTAGGAAAGCCGAAGACTATACATTAACATTGATTCCAGATAATGGATATGAGCTGGGATATGTGAAAGTTGGTGGTCATACCTATAGAAATAAAAGTGTAACCAATAACGAATTAACCATAGCATTTGATGATTGTTATGATATTAAGATAGATTTGTATTTTGAGGAAGTGGATATTCCAAATGAAAGCGAGATAATAGAATTAACCGTCAAGAATGAGGAGAATCATTTTACTGGTAAAGAGATTGCATTAGTAGTAGCGGGATTTGATGCTAATAAAATGACTATAACAGGGAATAAAGGGGTCAGTGTAGGAAAGTATGAAGCAATCGTAAAAGTGAAAGATCCGTATTTATATCAAATTTCTTATGGAGGCGTATCTGGATCTTCTGTAAAAATCGATTGGGAAATTGTTAAAAGTTTTGTTCCTACGATTGATGTCATCAAAAGGGAGTTTGAATATAATGGAAAAGAGCAAGAGGTTGATGTTGCATATAATCCAGATTGGGTAAAGGTAACAGGAAATAAAGCCACTAAAGTAGGAGAATATAAAGCAGTATATTCATTAGCTTATCCAGAGGATAGTGAGTGGGAAGATGGCGGAAATGAAGATATCATCATCAAGTGGCGTATTGTCGATAGCGATTTAATAGAGGAAATAGTAGACGAAGAGGAAGTCATGTTTGCGGATGTGGATGAGAAGGATTGGTATTATGAATCTGTGAAATTTGCTGTTGAGGAAGGATTATTTAACGGAGTATCAGAAAGTGAATTTGCTCCTGATATAACGATGAATCGCGCAATGCTAGTAACAGTTCTATATCGATTAGATGGAGAAAAGAATACAAACTATAAGCATCTATTTCATGATGTGGAAAAGAATTCGTATTATGAGCGTGCGGTTAATTGGGCAACCAATAAAAAAATAGTATCGGGAATGAGCGAAAATGAATTTGCTCCTTTTGATGAAATTACAAGAGAACAATTAGTGGTAATGCTTTACCGTTATGCTACTTTGAAGAATTTAGATACGAATCAAAAAGCGAATTTGAATATTTATCAAGATAATAATGAAGTGAGTGATTACGCACAAGAAGCTATGGCATGGGCAGTGAAAAAAGAATATATTCATGGTAGAACTAACACCGTTTTAGCGCCACAGGAAACAGCAACAAGAGCAGAAGTAGCTGCCATTTTCATGAGATTTAGCAAAGAACTGTAAGAAGAAAAATAGGTACAGTGTGCTCTTAATTATTAAGAGCACACTGTTTTGCGTCTGTAATATAGTAATATTATTTTTGATTTTGGAGTATAAAAAGTGAAAATAATAGAAAAATAATAATACGTTTGTATACAAGACGTTGACAAATGTATACAAATATCATATAATAAATAAAGATAAATGATAGGAGGGAAGAGAAATGTCAACGGTAAGAATAGATGATAATATCAAAAAAGAAGTGGTACCGATTTTAGATGATTTAGGATTATCATTAAGCGAAGCCATTAATATATTTTTACATCAAATTAAATTAAATAATGGAATACCATTCAGCATAAAAAGAAAAGGAATTATAGAATTAAATGACGGATATGGTTCTTATGTATGTGAATATGGACATTTACATGATTATAGTAAAATGAATCTTGACGAAATTTCAAAAGATATTGATGAAAGAACCTTTGATAACGTAGAAGACTTAACAAAGGCGTTGGAGGAGGAATCGTAATCAATGTATAAGATAGAAATAACAAATAAATTTAAGCAGAGTATGAAAAACGTTGTTAAGAAACGGAATTGATGTGAATTTAGTATATAATGTAATTGATATGTTAGCTAAAGGAGAGACACTACCACCAAAATTTAAAAATCATTTATTGAAAGGAAATTTAAAGGGATTTTATGATTGCCACGTTTTACCGGATTTGGTTTTAATTTATAAAATTGAGAAGGAAAGATTAGTTTTAGTATTGTTAGATATTGGAACTCATTCAAATTTATTTTAGATAATATAAACAGTGTGCCCTTAATGATTAAGAGCACACTGTTTTGCCTTATTTCACCTTTTCGGCGAAGCTGTTATTAATCAGCTTGTTGTAAGGCACAGTTTGGGTAGGTAGGTTATGATTATAAAAAACAGATGTAGTTGAAAAATGTTATAATAAGGCATTTTTGGGAAATAATTAAATTACGGATATAACACATATTTAATTTTTGTGAAATGGGAAATAATTATATAAAATATTTCAATTACTAAAAAAGTTAGTTTGCACAGTTTTTTGGTAATTAAAATCTTTTGTTTTTATGGTATAAAAAGCAAAAATAATGTTACTAGATAATAGTTTTATACTAAATAATTCTTCAAACCATGTCAGTGTGCGTGTAGCGGCGGCCAATGGCCGCCATAAATGGGAATATATTTCTTTTGCATAATTTGTGTTGTAGTGCACTAAAGAAAAGATTTTGTTGTATCTTAGATTTAATAATGCAGACATAATTGTAGAGTATTATTTTAAAAAAAGTGTTATCCAGTAACATA
>CANQLS010000075.1 GCA_947624765.1 uncultured Clostridia bacterium | reverse complement strand
CATTGCAGCACTTGATTGCTTTGCTAGTGCCTCTCTAATTAAGTCAGCAGTTTCTTTCTCTAAACTATTTAAATCTAAGCCTGCCTCTTTAAATTTATCATCTAATTTACCTTCACGAATTGCTCGTTTCATCCTTACGCCAGCATATGTATTAGCTACTCCTACAATTGGTTTTGTTACAAAGAATGAAGCCACCTTCTTTCCAGCAATAACGCCACCTAATCCATATCCAAGAGCCTTTTCAGGGCTACCCATAGCTAAACCATAAGTAGAACCTATAATTCCACCCAGCGTACCACCAACAGTATTTACAACGTGTCCCGTGATTCTTCTACTAAGTCCTGTTCGCTTTTTATTTGCCATATTATTAACTACCTGTTGTGCATTAGATAAATATGCTAAGCTTGGATTTATTAATTGTTGTGCTTGTGATAGCTGGTTAGCATTATTATTCATTGCTTGCTTATTCTGCATTGCTCCTTGTGATACGTATGGCTTATTTAATGAAGGAGTAGCAGAAATATTATTATTTTCATCGTCTTCATCTTTATCCTCGCTATCATCTTCATTGTCTTTCTCATCCTCATCTTTATCCTTATCTTTATCTTTTTTCTTTATCTTTCCTAATAAGTTCCTTGCCATACCATAGGCAACCATTCCACTAGCACCTAAATCTTTTACAGTTCCAGCAACAGAAGTTACATTAAATATCTTTCTCAATATTGCTTCACCTTGAAATAAGAAAGAAGTTGCAAGTACTAAATAAAACCAGTTGTCATTAGCTATAAAAGCTGATAACCCAGCATTTACGACAACGACGTAAGTTATGGCGTGAAATAATTGTACAAATACGTTAACAAAAAATTCTTTTAGCCATCTACCAAATGCTCCTGTTCTTGTAATTCCTCCTCCGCACTTTATCTAAAATGTATGCCATTGCTACTAAAGGGAAAATTGTAACTAAAAAAGATAACATAAAAGCCCTTTTACAATAAGCAAACGCAATTACATAAGTTTGAAATATCATAATGCAATATACAAATGCTAACGGAATTCTAGCTTGCCTAGCTGCTAAGTAGCGTATATATAACATAGGGCATTGTTTTAATTGTTCACCAGTTATATTTGGTGCAATTAATGCAATGAATCCATCTGTTCCAAATGAATATGCAATTGCTTCATCATCTACAGTATTTAAAGTTATATTGGGTGTTGCCGCTCCACCTGCTGCTCGTACACTAGCTACTAATCCTTCATTAATTTCTATAACACTTTTTATTGCATAAGGGAATAACAATAATAATACCATTCCTACAATCCAATCTTTAAAGAAAATTTTATATCTAGCTTTTGAATCGCTGCTACTATTCCATAATATTTTTATTCCTACCCATAACAGCATAGCCATGTATAGTGTAAGTCCTATTCCTTGAAAAACATAAAACCAATCTTGCACTACACCACTTGTTATGCCAATTATTCCACCTGGAGATTTCCAAAAATTAATATTTGCATATTCCCCAAAAATGATGTTATCAACTGTTGCAGTTTCGCCAAGCGCAGAAGATAATATTGCAAATGCGCCATCTGCTATGGCTAATATAATTGCATTTAAAATAATTTCCAATAATCTCAATGCTATTTCTATAGGTTTAAAAAGTATAGAAATAATCGTTTTTAAAGCTTGAACAAAAAAATTAGTATTGTCAGACGCATCTACTTTATTATAATCATTTTTTTCACTAAATGTTTTAGTAGCAGATTGAAATAATATTGGATTTCCGCTTTCATCTATCATTATTACACTAATGCTTAAATCTGAATTGTCATATGACTTTACATTTCCGTTTTCATCAGTCTCTAAATAAAGCTCTATCATATTACCATATTTGTCTAAGTCATGAAACATTTGACGAGCTAATACAGATTTACCATCTAGTTTAACATCTATAATACATTCGTATGTCTTATTTGTAGTACCATCATAATATTTTAAAGTGAAGCCACCACCATCTGGATCATATCTAATTCCACTTTCTCCTTGAGTAGTAAGTTCTCTTTCAGGTAAGTTTAAAAAATATGCTGTATAGTCTTGATCATCTTCACTCCAATAAAACTCCGTTATTTCTGAATTTTGCAATGCTGAATCAACCCAATCTTTCAATGCTTCTTCTGCACCAGCTATTGGCTCTGCCCAAACTACATTTTGAGAGGAGGAAAATAGCAACGTAAATAATAATATAATAGATATACATTTTTTCAATGAATTATTTATATGCAATTTATTTTCCTCCTTTCATACAAAATCATTTATTTTTATATTCTTATTTCATAAACATACCAGCTATATTACGAACTGCATGACCGCCTTTTTTCATACCTTCTTTTCCTTTCTTTGCACTATCTCCCAATGCTGTAGCAGAAGAAGCATCTGTATGCATAATTTTTCTCACAACCTTCTCGCCTTGGAATATAAAATTAATTGAGCAAATAATAATAATCCAATTCATACTAGAAACATTATCTGTTATTAATTCTTCTCTTACGCGATCTAAGCATAATCCAGCGATAATTGCATAAATAATTGCATGTACAGTTTGAATAAATACATTAACAAAAAACTCTCTACACCATGCCGAAAAAGCAGCACAATTTCTTCCCTTAACTACATCAATAATATAAAAAATCATAACTCCTGGGAAAATAGCAATTAATAAAGCTATTACAAAATATCTTTTATAATATTTTACCATTACTGTAATCAACTGAAATAATAAAATATACCATATAATGCAGAAGATTACTCTATGTGTTACACCAGCATAGGCACGCATAATTCGCATCATATCCGAAGTAGTAGTATAGTCATTTAGTCTTTTTAAATAAGCTTCATTTACCTCGTCACCACCATACGTTAAAAGCCCTGTAAATCTCGAACGATATTCTGGACTTCTAAATTCAAATGGTTCAAGATTAAATTCATCTTCATCACCTATATATGTACCAGTTTCATGATCTTGTTTAGTAAAACCATTCTTTATTGCTTGTACTAAAGCCGAATTAATAGCAAATGCATATTTCATAACATAAGGAAATAACATTAAAATTAATAATCCAGTTATCCATTTCACTAAAACATCTTTTGCTCTTGCCCTACTAAGTGCAGTTCCTTCTAATAAACATCTAATACCTACCGCAAGTATTCCAGCTAGATAAATACTAATTGCTAAACCTTTAAAATATTCATACCAGCGTGTTATTTCTGTTTTTAAAACACCTTTTGTACTATTTCCTTTATTGTTAAAAAAATCTGCATTAACAGCATCAACTTCATCAAAGAAAAACTTCTGTATAGTTACTTTCTGTCCTAATAAATCTGTAATAAGATCATTAAAAAAATCTCCAATTGCCAAAAGAAATTTAGTAAGTCCCGTTTGCCACCAAGAATCTTTTATTTCCATTTCTCCAGAATCTGCTGGCACAGAAGTTGATGATGCATCTGGCAATGTTGATGCCGAACCTGTTGAAGCATTACCTACTTCAGAGGCTAAAGTAAAATTAGAAAAAGAAGATATTAACATAATGATAAGAATAAATATACTTAGTAGTTTCCTTTTCATATGTAACATCTCCTTTCTTTTTTTGTTTAACCTAATCCATTTTGCTCAACTAATTTATTAACGTTTGTTTCAATAAAACTAAATTCTCTTTCTGTTGGTCTTATTTCCAAGATTGCAGTTTCATTACCTACCTTAAACAATCCTTCACCTCTTGTACAAGTAAGCAAGTAGTTTGCTTCACCTTCACTTAGCTTAAATACCTCTTTCAAATATTCAATTTCAGATTTATCTTGCGCTAAGAACAACTTTGTATCAGAAGATGTTAATACTGCTTGTGCTTCTTTGTTTTCATAGAAATCTTGGAATTTCTGTGAAATAACTGCAAGTGATACATTTCTTTTTCTAGCACGTCTTGCCATTGTGTTTAAGAAATCAACTGCCTCAGGGTATGGAAGTAACATCCACGCCTCATCTACTAATACTCTCTTTTGTTTTGCTTTTAATCTATCTTCACTATTTTTCTTTACGTATTTTTCCCAAATCCACGAAAGTAGTACTTGTTGTGCAAGTGGCCTTGCAAATCTTTCTTCCAATTGTGAAATATCTAAGTTTATGAATGGTGCACCATCCAATAATTCAAAAGTAGATTGACCATCAAAATATGCCATCTGACCATCAAATTCTCTAACATATTGTTTCATAACTTTTATTAAGTAACTAAAATGGAATTGATAATCAATATTATCATTATTTTCAGCTTTTCTCATAAGTCTTCTATACCATGAACCAATAGTTGGCATATCCTTTTTCTTTCTTGTTAAGCCACCGCCTAATTCTATATTATCATCGTCATATAAACTATTTGGATTGCTATTAATACCTAATGCTTGATACTCTTCACCAACTGTTTCAGCAATAATTTGCTTTGTGATTTCATTTACTTCTTCTGAACGAGTGCTTCCTCTAGCCATAGTAATTAAAGCATTTGTTACATCCTCTACTTTATTTTCTACATTTAAAACTGTTCTGTCTTTTCCTGTAATTTCATCTTTTACAATTTCGGGTTCAATATCAAATGGATTAATAATTGTCTTAGAGCTTGGGCTAATAACTACGTTGAAACCTCCTAAGCTTTCTGCAACAATTCCATACTCTCCTTCAGCATCTAGTGCTAAACTTTCAATTCCCATTAATACATACGAACGTGCTGTAATAGTTTTTATCGTAACACTTTTACCAGCACCAGACTTTCCGAAAATAACCATATTGTAATTGGTTAGTGATGAATGGAAATTATTATATAAAATTGGTAAGCCTGTTTGTTTATCAAATCCAATTGGTATTCCAGTAGGATGTCCAATTTCTGATGCAATAAAAGGAAATACCGTTGCCATGGAGCTTCTATCAAAAGTATGCTTTTTGTCTAAATAGTTTCTATTAAATGGTAAGTTTGATTTAAATGCTTCTTCTTGAATTGCCCAAGCAGTTTTTACATTTAATAAGTTTTTCGACATTTCCATTGATAATAGCTCTGACATTTTATCAAGTTCTGGCAATTCATAAGAGAAGATTGTACAAACAACTGAAGCTTCAAAAAGTCTATTAAAACCTGCAGCAATTTCATCTCTAATTCTCTCTGCCTCAATTCTTTTATCTTCAACTAATCTTTCTCTGTTTATATCGCCTCTACGTTCTGCTACAATTCTTTCAGATTCCAAGGATACAATAACTTTATTTAAACTATTTTGAGAATCCGCTTCGTTAATAGGATTAATAAAAACTGACGTGTTAATATCTCCAAAATCATACATACCTCTTAAAAAGTATGGGAATGTAGCCATTCTTGGAAGTCCAGCAACGTAATGACTTCTAGCATAACGTGTAACGCTAGAAATAATTCCAATATGATTTATATCACTAGTATCTATGCCTGACGGAGAAATTAAATCTTTTAAATCTTTCTTGTTTTTTAATAAAGGATTTTCCTCCACTACCTCAGTCTGTGCTTGTATCAAAGTATTTTCTTCTGTTGAAGCATCATTATTCTTATTTTTCTTTTTAAAACCCATTCGTGATTCCTCCTATCTTTCGTAATTTTTACTTTTCATCTTCAGCTAAAATAGCTGTAAGTGCATCGCCCTCAGTTTGCTCTTTCTCAATTTCTTCTATTTCCTTAGGCTCTACAATAGGATTTTTCATTTGACTATTCAAATCTGTTAAGGCTTTATCAACAACCTCAGGATCAAATTGATCTTGGTTATCAATAATAATTTGCATTGCTTCTGTTTTAACAGCGTCTGATCTCTTTTCTTCTTCTGTTAATTGTTGTTCTTCATCTGGTCCGCCATATTTTTCTTTTAAACCTTTTAGTGCATTTCTCAATGCTTCTTCTGCTTCTGCAATAGCATCTTCTTCAATCTTTTTGTCTAAAGCCTTCTTTCTCTTTTCTCGAACATCTTCAGCCGTTGAATATAACCTATAGAAACCATTTTCGATCGCTCTTCTTAAATTATAAGTATCAGCTTCGTCTTTATTATAAGCAATATATAATAATTCAGCTAAATCTTCTGATTTCAATAATGTTGAATCCACGCCACAAGGTGCTAAAGCTGCTTGGATACTTCTACATCTTGTATATAATTCTGAATAAGCTGCATCCCTGGCTTCTTCTTTTGTATAGTTTTGAGTTACACCAAGTTCTGAAATATGAAAAGAAACAACCACATAATATTTTCTTTGCAAAATATTTCTATTCATACTCATTTTTTCAATATAATTAACAATATCTGCTCCATAATCTAATAAAATTCTCTTTTTCTTAACTTCAAAATCAATTTGTGCTTTTTGTTCTTCTGTTAATCTATTCGATGCTTTTGCTTGATTAGCGGTATTTACATATTTATCATAATTATTTTTTAATCCTTGTAATCTTGTACGATATACATTAATTCCCTCTTCCAAGTTTAATGAACGAGCTTGTACATATAATTGAATTGGATATTTTAATGTATTTAAGAAATTGCCAAATCCTTCTTCAACGGCAAGCATTTCTGGTTCTGACATCAAATCATAGTTAATTCCCGTACATCTCAAAACCATAACAAAACGCGTACCATTGTCTTGTATAATCATATCGTCATCAATTTCATCAAATTCAAGAAAACTCTTAACATCCTTTTTAGGTAGTTTAGCTTTTAAAGCCTCCTTTTGTATTTCTCTTTCTATGTCTTGCTGCTGATTTTTTAATTTTCCTTTACTCCTTTGGTAAATTAATATGACCGTAATACCTAGAATAAAAGCAAATAATGCAACCAAGCCCGTAAATAATAATGTTAAACTATCTGTTATTCCCATGGAACACTCCTCCTCATCTTATGTATTTGGTGTATCTTCTTTATTTTCTTCATTAACTATTTTGTTAACATAAATCTTCTTTGCTCTATTGAATTTGATAAATCTTTTAATTACTGTTTCAATAGGTTCTCCCCCTACTTTTCTAAAAAACGTATTTGTACTAGAATCTGGAATTTTTCCCTGTCCTATTGCCCAGCCAATTAAAGCAAATAATATCGCAACAGTCCACCCAACTAGGCTGGCGCCTACTATTTCAAATAAGTTCCTAAAAACAAGTCCTATAACTAGTCCTACTAGAGCATATGCAATGCCTTTTGGCGTAAAAATATATAAAATTCTGCCTTCACCAGAAACCTCTCTTGGTATTAAATGTGTACCCATTTCGCACCTCCTATTTAAACAAATATACAATCACTTACATTATATTTTAACATAAACTTAATTCTTTTTGTAGATATAAATCAAAAAAA
>CANQLS010000074.1 GCA_947624765.1 uncultured Clostridia bacterium | reverse complement strand
ACCAGGTTTATTTAAAATGCTATCTGGAATAGCTATTTTTCCAATATCATGAAGTGCCGAAGCATCTACCATAAGCTCAATACTTTCATCTGTTAATCCATACTCTGGATAAAGCATTTTCATATATTTCAACATAATTTTTGAAAATTTCTTTACTCTCTGTACATGCTCTCCAGATTCTAAACTTCTAAATTCAACTACCGTACCTAATGCATTTAACAAAAATCTATTACTTTCTTCTAATTGCTTTTTACTTTCAAATAATTCTTGAGTTCTAATTTCTAATTCTTTCTCTATAGATTTTCTATTTTCAAATAGTTCTATAATATTTTCTGCTCTACGCACAACAACTGCTGGCTCAAAAGGTTTATAAATAATATCTGCTGCTCCTAACTCATATGCCTTTACATCACTTTCTACTGTTGCCTCTCCAGTAATCATAATTACTGGAATTTTATTCATCAAATTATTTAACGACATATGCACCATAACATCTAGTCCAGTTTTCTTAGGCATAATTAAATCTAACAATATTAAACTAATATTATCTTTTTGTTTATCAATAATTTCAATTGCCTCTTCTCCATCACTCGCCTCTAAAATATTGCATTTACCTTCAAAAATATCTTTTAACATTTCTCTATTAATCATAACATCGTCTACTATTAATATTGTATTTTTCTTCTCCATTTTATTAAATCCTCCTTCATAAAAGCATATTTAAATTACCGCGTTAATCTCATCAATTACTTTTTTATAACTACGCTCTACATTCGGAAAGATTTTCTTAGCATTCTCCATATTCTTAGCTCTCAACTCTTCTGTTATTTCTTCTGCCACTTTACCAAGTGCAGTGAAAGCCATGTTTTGGCAAACACCTTTTAAAGTATGAGCAGCTCGAAAAGCTTCGTCAACTTGTTCATTTTCCATTGCATTTTTTAATTGTTGATAAGATTCATCAGCTAAGAAAAAAGTTAAATATTTCTTAATCCTATCATCACTACTCATTCTTGAGAGTGCTTTTTCGTAATCTCCTTCTATTCGTTCATATAGGCCTTTTATCATGTAATTCATCCTTTCTTTTATAAAACTTCCTGCTTCTATTAAAATTCTATCATAAAAAGCAATTATATACAAAATATTTTTACTAAAATTTTTATTCACTTTTTTTCGACAAAGTGCTAAAATTTTTTTGAAAACATTTTATTGGAAAGGATGCTGAAAAATGGATCAAATATTTATTAATTTATTCGGTGAAAAATATGGAGCTATTATAGCAAATTTATTACCATTGGTTTTATTAGTAATTTTAGCTTTTATATTAATTAAAATTATTATGAAAATTGTTACAAGATTTGTAACACACTCTAAAATACCTAAGAGTGCACATACTTATTTTTGTACAACCATTAAAGCACTTCTATATTTTATGGTAATTTTAATGATTTGCAGTTATTTAGGAATTAACATTACATCATTTGTTGCTGCATTTAGTATCGTTGGTGTTGCGTTCTCACTTTCTCTTCAACAATCTTTATCTAATGTTATGAGTGGCATCACTATGCTATTTACAAAACAATTTAATGTAGATGACTTTATTGAAGCAGGAGGAATTAGTGGAACTGTTATGAATATTGGTATTTCTCATTGTAGACTAAAAACTCCAGATAACAAGGAAATATATGTGCCTAATTCCACAATTATATCTGAAAAAATTATCAATTATTCAACTGAACCATTAAGACGTATTGATGTTACAATTGGAGTTTCTTATAATGAAAGCATAGACAAAGTAAAAAAAGCTTTACAATCAGTTGTAGATAGTACAGAAAAAATTTTAAAAGACGAACCAATTTTTGTTGGTATAACTGAATATAAAGATAGTTGTATTAATTACACAATACGTGTTTGGGCTAAAAATGCTGATTACTGGGATACATATTTTGAAATGCTAGAGAAAGTAAAACGTACATTTGACGAAAACAAGATAGAGATTCCATTCAATCAATTAGACGTTCATGTAATTCAATAATTTTATATTATTATTTTTGGGCGGTCATTGACCGCCCTTTTTATACATTTTATTCAGTTTAAATTGTATAGATTATTTTATTAATTCTTTTATTTCTTCATTACTGAAAACGTATTTTTTATTACAGAAATGACATTGCAACTCTGTTTTCTCATCTTTTAATAAATTATTTAATTCGTCGCGTCCTATGCTAATTAAAGCCCTCTCCATTCTTTCTTTCGAACAGTCACAACGATAAACTGGTTCAATTTCTCCTACTACTTCTGTGTTTAAATCATCAGAAATATAAGTAGCAATTTGTTCTAAAGTCATTCCAGACTCCAACATTTCTGTCATAGATTTAGATTGTGCAATTCTATTCTCTACAAGTTTAATAATTTCTTCAGGCGTATCAGGAAGTATTTGTAATAAATATCCTCCAGCACGTTTTACAGTTCCATCTTTATTTACCAAAACGCCCAAAGCCACTGCTGATGGTATTTGCTCAGATGAAGCGAAATAATAAGCAAAGTCTTCTGCAATTTCACCAGTTTGAAGAGGAATAGTTCCAATGTAAGGTTCTTTTAACCCTATATCTTTAATTACTCTTAAATTACCTTTTCCTACAATTCCACCAACATTTAATTTTCCATCCGCCCTATTTTCTACTTCTGCCAACGGATTTGCTACATATCCTTTTACCTCAGCCTTGCAATTTGCACTTACTAATAGAGAGCCAATTGGTCCATCACCTAAAATTTGCAAAGTTAATCTATCTTCCTCATTTTTCATAGATGCTCCCATTAAAGTTCCCATTGTTAATAATCGCCCTAAAGCAGCAGTTGGAGTTGGATTTAAGCTATGTATTTTTCTAGCTTCTTCTACTAATAATGTGCTATCTACACATGAAATCTTTACCATTCCAACATGTGATAAAAATTTTAATAATTTATCTTTCATAACCTTACTCCTTGTAATATATATAAAATTTTTATATTAGCCTAAAAGAAAAGACCTCGCTAGAGGTCTTTCTCTTGGTTTATTTATTTTCATCTACACTGTTGTAATAGGTGTTACGTTAGAAGCTTGTGCACCTTTCATTCCTTCAACAATGTCGAATTGAACTTCTGAACCTTCTTCTAATGTTTTGTACCCATCCATTGCAATTGCAGAAAAATGTACGAATACATCTGTGCCATTCTCTCTTTCGATAAAACCAAATCCTTTTTCTGCATTAAACCACTTAACTTTTCCTCTTTCCATTTCTTACCTCTTCCTTTCTTTCGTACTAAATTGCTTTCACAATTTTCTTTAGTTTATCATAGTCCCATTTTAATGTCAAATATATTTACATCATTTTTTTCAATTCGTCAATTGCTGTTTTTAATTGTGTATCCTCTTCCAGTGTCAATTGATATGTTGAATCTACGTCGTCAGGCAAGTTTACTTCTACATCAGGTGTAATTCCAAGTTTGTTAATTTTATTACCGTTTGGTGAAAAATATTCTGAAATTGTAACTTTCATATATGTTCCATCACGTAAACTCTTAATTCCTTGAACTATTCCTTTTCCATAAGATTTAGTTCCTACTACTTTTCCTACACCATAATCTTTTATTGCAGCAGTTAATACCTCGGAAGCACTTGCAGAACCTTCATTTATTAATACTACTAGTGGAATTTCAATTTTATTTTTATCAGAGTAAATAACTTCTTCTTCTCCATTCTTATCCACAGTATAAACGATTTTTCCTTCAGGAACTAACAAATCCGCTATATTTGTTGATACATCTAATAATCCGCCTGGATTATTTCTTAAATCTAAAATTAATCCTTTCACTTTTTTCTGATTAATCAAATCATTATATGCATCTTTAAATGCATTATAAGTTGTTTCGTCAAATGATGTTAATTTAATATAACCTATATTGTCTTCATAAACTTTTTCAATAACTGGATCAATAATAATATTTTCACGCACTAAAGTCTTAGTAAAAGTTTCAGATTCGTTATCTTTAATACGTTCAAAGTCTATATTAACACTAGTACCAGATTTTCCTTTTATTAACGAAGAAACTTCATCTAATGATTTACCAACTACATTTTCTCCGTCTATTGAAAGAATATAATCTCCAGGCATAATTCCAGCCATAGCAGCAGGCGAATTTTCAATTGGTGTTAAAACAATAACGGTAGAATTTGATGTATCATAAGTAATATATAGTCCCACACCCTCATATTCTCCTTCTGTCTCTGTCATAAAATTATCCCATTCTTGTGCTGTATAATAAACAGTATATGGATCATCTAAAGTTTCTAACATTCCATTGATTGCTCCATCTAATAAAGCATCTTCATCATATTCAAATAAAAAGTTATTTTTCAATATATTTTTAACTCTATCTAACTTGCTATAAGATGTGCTATCAACAAAATCATAGCCTTCAGCATCCGCTAGTTTAATCATATAATAAATTGATGTGCCTACAAAAACAATGCAAGCCGTTAAAACAATTGCAATAATCATCTTCGCACAACTACTATTTACTTGTTTCTCTTCCATCTTCATTCTCCTTTAACTCATTTTTTCTATTACCACCTAGTAAGATTGAACTAACTAATGCTGTAAGCGGAATTGTACAAATTAATCCCAAACTTCCTGCTAATGCACGTACAATTTCTTCTGCAATTTTTTCTTGATTTATAATTTCAAACATTTCAAAATGGAATCCCATAAACAAAAGTATACAGCAAGTAGAACTTCCTACATAAGCTAAAATCAATGTATTTGTCATTGTTCCCATCATATCTTTTCCAATATTCATACCAGCTTTCCAAAGACGTGTTCTTGAAATATCTGGACTTTCCTTCTTTAATTCTTCCATAGCTGAAGCAAGCGACATACCAACATCCATACACGCGCCTAAAGCACCTATTAAAATTCCTGAAAACATAATACCTTTAAAATCGAATTTTACATCTACGTCAGCAGTCGTTAACATATAAGATTCTTCACTAACACCTGAAAGCTTCATGGCACTTCCAAAACCAATAGCAAATACTGCAGCTACTACAATACCTGAAATCGTTCCAATGATGGCTGCCCATGTTTTTTTGTGAAATCCTGAAATTAGGAATAAACTTACCATCGTAACAAATATTGACGTTATTATAGTAACCAAAAGGGCATTAGTACCTTGGAAAATTTGTGGTATCATAAATAAGAAGATTGCTAAGATAGTTATAACCAAACTAACTAGTGCTTTAAATCCTTTCATTCCGCCAATTAAAATAATAGCCAATGCATAAATTGCCATTAACCACAAAATAGGATTTTGCTTATCAACATAAGCAATATATGGTTCTCCTACCATTTCGCCATCTTCCAAATTGGCATATACATAAACATAATCTCCAACATTAACAGGATCTGCTATCATAATATTATCAGCATAATAAGACAAACAATATTGTATAGATAAAACAGTTCCTTTCATACGTTTGTCTGTTATACGTACTTTAAGATCTTGATACGGTAATGACATATCAGAATACATATCTTGATAATCATAAGGCTCTGTTGCTTCAATAACCTTACCTCTCATCATTACATTTTCATAAACAGTATCATCTTCTTGTGGAATTTCATCGTTCTCTCCATATCCCAAATTATAATCATAATTTTCATCAATAATATAATCATAATCTTCATCATCACTTGTTGCTAAAACTACAGAAAATAACACCATAATCATTATTACAAATACAGTCCACTTCTTCAACGTTCGCACCTCCGTAAGAAAATATCTCTTTTTTTATTCTACTACTAGTAATTCTAAAAAGCAAGTGAACAATTTGTGTATTATGATTATACTGTTATAAAATAACGTTTTTTATTTAAATAATTTTTCCCAACACCGCCGTATCATTTCTAACATTGAATAAAATATTAAATTTTTACATCATACACTTTTCCAGGTAATTCTTTGATATATCCGTCCATTTCTAACATGGTTAATTGTACCATTACTTCTTGTATGCTTTTGTTAGTTTTTTTACTAATTTCATTTATTGACATTGCGTTTTCTTGTAATAAATTATAAATAGTTTGATATTGTTCTGGAACTGTAATTTTTTCTTTTATGATATTTTTAAAAGAATATGTAGGAAATTCATTTAAAATATCTTCTACGTCTACAACTAGTTTAGCACCTTTTTGTAATAGTTCGTTTCCCCCTTTGGCCTTATTGCTATCTAAATTTCCTGGAACCGCAAATACTTTTTTCTTATATTTTTGAGCTAAACGTGCTGTAATTAATGCTCCACTTTTTTGCCTTGCCTGTGTTACTATAACGCCTTCTGATATGCAAGCTACTAATCGATTTCTTTTCGGAAAATAAAATCTTTTAGGCATTTCATCTGGCATATATTCACTAATAATAGCTCCACCGTTTTCAACAATTCTTTCTAATAATTTATAATTACATGATGGGTAAATATATTCAAATCCGCTTCCTAATATAGCAATTGTTTTTCCATGTTTTAGTAAAGTTTCTTCATGTGCTTCAGTATCAATACCTTCAGCTAAACCACTAACAATTCCAACTCCACTTTGTACAAGACCATCTACCAAATATCGAGTTATCTTTTTACCATATTCATCACAAACTCGCGAACCTACAATAGCTAAATAGAACTCATTTAAAATAGAAACATTTCCTAACACATATATAATATCAGGACAATCTTCTAAAATTTTAAGTCGCCACGGAAAATATTCGTCTTCCTTTTTTAAGATATGTAACATATTACTAGAATATAACATTGAATCCTCCTTAAAATATAGCGTTTGAAATTTTGTGAATAATAGTATTTCCCTTTTCTTTCATTATTTCAATAACATCAAAACGAATTGATGCTTTCTCTAAATGATGTTTCAGCACATAATACTCTGCACTTCGATATATATGCTTCGCCTTTATTTTTGTTATCGCTTCTGCTGGAGAGCCATATCGATTTTGAGAACGCGTTTTTACTTCAATAAAAACAAGTACATCATTATCATACGCAATAATATCTATTTCTCCATATGGAGTACGATAATTTCGCTCTATTACTTTATACCCTTTCTTTTTTATATATTGTACGGCTAAATCTTCACCTATTTTCCCTAACTCATGTCTAATATACATGTATTCACCTATTTCCAATATTTTCGATCTAATGAACGATACTGTATTGCTTCTGCTAAATGCTCTAAAGCAATTCTTTCACTTCCAGCTAAATCTGCAATTGTTCTTGCTACTTTTAATATTCTACTATGTGCCCTTGCACTTAAACCTAATTTTTCAAAAGCGTTTTGTAATAATTTTTTG
>CANQLS010000073.1 GCA_947624765.1 uncultured Clostridia bacterium | reverse complement strand
ACCGGTTCATTATGGAGTAGATGTTATTGATAATAGAGATGAAATAGAAGAAATACCTAACGAGCAATCGCCTACCGCTGAAAATGAAGAAGAAACACCTCCAATTCAAAGTGAGGAGCCTTCTTCCCCCACTCTCCTATCAAGTTTTAGTACCAAAGTGTATACTAAAACTAATGCAAGAATGAATAATCTAAATATTGTTTGTAATAAGATTAGCGGTGTTGTTGTTGCGCCTGGAGAAGAATTCTCATATAACACAGTAGCTGGGCCTTATGATAAATCACATGGCTTTGGTAAGGCTACAGTTTTATTAGGTAGTGGCAAAGAAGTACAAGGATATGGCGGTGGAGTCTGTCAAGTAAGCAGTACGCTATATAATGCAGTTAAAGATATTGGCGTAGAAATTACCGAAAGACATAATCATAGTAAAGATGTGCATTATGTTCCTAAAAATCAAGATGCCACAGTTAGTTATGGTAGCTTAGACTTTAAATTCATAAACTTGAATGATTATCCTATTCGTATTCAGGCATCTGCTAATAAACAAAATGTAACCGTAGAAATTTACAAAGACTAAAATTCTACGGTTGACATTCTGTACACCAGTAGCAGCCATCTAGTGCTGCTGCTTCTTTATTAAAATAAATGTTTTGTATTTTGCTATAATCTAATTCGCCGTCAGTTCTAATTAACGGGCAACTTTCTTTATGATATCTTCCGTCTATACCACCATAAATATAAGTACCTCTTGTAATTCTTGAACCACCTAACGCATAGTTATTATAATATTGGTCTGTTCCAAGAGGAATTCCTTGAATGAAAGAAAGCACTGAAATATCATCAATAGCATTTATCCATTCTTCTTTACTAATATCAGGAATTGTAAAATTATAATTTACACCTAATAATTGTGCATAAGAATTATGTTGCATAACTTCTTCTTCTAAAGCAGCTACAATTAAATTAGTAATTACTTCTCTGCGCTTCTGATGAAAAGCACCAGCATTATTTATTAAAACACCATTTTCATCATATTCATAATCTTGTGAAGGTGTACCTTCTACTAGAAAATTCTCAAAAACGATAGACGACTTCTCTTTTGCAATTCTATCAAAAATTAAAGATAAATTATTTGTTACATATGGTAAATTTTCTAAACTAATACCTTTAAATTGATTATATTCATCATCATAAGTATCTTTATCATGCAATTCTCCAGAATATGTTTTTCCAAGTTGTGGCATAAAAATGGTAATTTGATTATCTAATGTAAAATTAATTATATTGCCATTACTATCTTCATATGAATATGGTATCTTAGGTTTTAATATATGTTCCACTCCATTTTCAGTTTCTTCTGCTGAATAAATATAAAATCCATCGTATCCCACAATAATAATTGCTGGAATATAATCTTGCAAATATTGTTTAGATTCTTCATTGTATGGCATATTATAATTTACAGTCATTGTATTAAAAAATTGATTTATAGTTTCCATACAAAGAGTTGGATTTAAATCTATTCTTTTGCCATTGTTAACTTCTGCAATTTCAATTAATAAATCTACTGCATCATACGTAGCCGTATCAATGGCATTATTAATACGCACTTCTTCTTTTAATGCAATAAACCTTGTATTAATAATATTTCTACATACTAATGAAAAAGGAACAACGATAAGAACAAATATAATTGTCCAATGTATAATTTTCATAAGTTCCTCCTATAAATTAGTAGAATTTCGTATCATTCCACCATAAGGCACACCAATTTTAAGTGAACTTAATGATGAAGAATATAAAAACTCTTTTATTAAAGTTGACTGTGTCTTATTAGTATTTTTTATAGATACAAAAAAATAATCTCCTTTATCAAATTTATCATATCGATTATTCTTTTCTAACTCTTCCTCAATTTGGTCATTAAAAGAATATAGATAACCTGTAACAAGATTTCCACCATTTGATCCATAAATTAATTTGCGATGTTCCATTTGAATTTCAAATATATTACCTGTTGAAGTTAAATCATCACTTAATTGATCAAGCATATCCTGTGTAAAATACCCTGTATTTCTAACACTATCCACAAAATCTACTACTTTAGAATACGCAAGCATATAGGACATATCATCTTGGCGTTCCCAAGTATCCATTAATGGAAATAAAAACATTAATAACACAGCTAATATAAAAGTAAAAATCATAGCTAATGAGTCTTCCAAGATTATCCCTCCTTTTGTTCATATGTTAAAATATTATTTTTAAATGTCATTTCATATATTGAATCATTACTAATTCCAATTTCACGTTCAAAATCATGTGAATTAATTGCTACTCTTGCATCATCAATTTTTAAATAACCCTCTTCATCCGGCTTAAAAGTAACAGTATTTCCATCAATTTTAATTACATTTATACTATCTACAGATAAAGAATTAATTTTAATAATAGCCATAATAACTTCAGCTCTTTTGATCTCTCTAGTATTACTTCCTTCTCCTAACATCGATTCTGCCCTATTTCCAATACCACTAATTACAAGTGATGTATTAGCAAAATCTATAATAGAGCTATATAAAATAATAGAAGAGGTAATTGCAATAATAAATAAAAGCACACCTGTTGCCATATGCAAAGCTTTGCCTAAATTATCCATTGCACCCACCTCCTCTTAAATTACTTTTTAATTAATATTTCATCGACTGCAGTATCACCATTACGATCATACAATATTACACTGTAATCATTAAAATAATTACTAGAATCCTCTAGTTCATCGGGTATAACATTTTGATACTCCAAATCAATGGTATTATAAACTGTTTCTGAATTATTATCATTTGTAACTTTGCGATAAATATTATAAGCATCTAATCCAGTTATAGGGCTCTCTTTGCCAAAGCCATTTGGAGCATAACTAAAATAGAAACGATTAAAACTTTCTATTTGTGATTGCTCAAGAATAGTATTAGAAGTGTCAACTAAACCTCTAGCACTCGCAAACATATACAATGCAAGACTAATAAGAGCAACCGCTATTAAAATACCACCTGCTATTACAAGTGCTTTTGAGGCATTGTCCATTTAAAATTCATCTCCTTCGTCACTCTCAACTGGTTTTTTTACAATCATAACACTAGTAACATAACCTGTTTGTTCGTCTTTCTCAAAAGATACTAAGTAAACAGCTCCACTTTTTATTCCTTCCGTTGTATTAATACTTCCTTCCGCATAAGTTAATGAAACAGGCCAGTTTTTAGACGAATATTCAACGCTGTTCATTAATTTACGTACTTGTGAACCTCTAATTTCTCCTTCATATTTCAATAATTCATTATTTTGAAGATCAGTAGAAAGTCCAGTTAAGTTTATTTCAGCCGTATTAATAACTTGTTGTGCTTTGCAATATAAATAAATTCCAATACCCAGTTTTACAATTACTACAATAAAAATCACAACAATTGCTATTTTTATAATGTTTTTTAAAACTTGTTTCATTAGGAAATCCGCCTTTCAAAATAAAAAGTTCGAACTGAAGAAAACAAATAGTTTTACTATAAATCTAATACCTACAAACGCTAAAATGATAATTAATAATATCTTCAATAAATTTTTCATAATCATTGTGCAGTAATCTTAACTTTTTCCACATATCCTGAATCCGGATCTGTAGTCATTACAACAGTATATAATTTTCCACTCTTAATATTGCTATAATCATCTTCATCAAGACTATCATCAGTATATTTTAATTCAATAGGCCATTTATCTGCCAAATATTTAACGCTGTTCATTAATTTACGTACTTGTGAACCTCTTCTGTTTTCTCCTTCATATTTTAATAATTCATTGTTTTGTAAATCAACAGAAAGTCCATTTAATGAAGCTTCAGCTGTATCGATTAAACCTTGTGATAATGAAAATAAATATACTCCTAAACCAACAATTGCTACTGCTAAAAGTATGGCACCTGCCATAATCAATGCTTTTGATGCATTATCCATAATAAAATCCTCCTTTATATTTTTAATTGCAATTTACATGCATAATTTAAATATCTTTTATAACATACCACCCATTTGATTGAAGAAAGAACCCATATCTACAACACTTACCCAAATTAGTGGTAAAATTAAATATCCTACAAAAAGAAATATCATTGGTGTAAATCCTAAAACTTTTCCTATTCTTGCCTTTCGATTAATTAAACGCTCATTAGCTTCTTTCCTCTTCTCTTGGAAGAATGCTCTTTCTGTTTCTAATTCATCGAAAGCATCAGTAATTTTAACATTTTCAACTGCTGATTCCAAACTCTCAACTATTCTAACAAACGGTTTATAAGGTGCCTCTTCTTTTAATTGCTCAAGGGCCTCTATAGCACCACTTTCATAGTTATTTAAGCAAGTAGACAATGGCTCTTTAAATATATTTGCAAATCTCTCTAGCCATTCAATAATGTACTCAACCGAAATTCTTTCAATATGCATAAGCATTAAAATTATAGTTTGGAATTGCATTACTTCATCTTCCATTTCCATTGCACGCATCTTTCTCTGAAAACGAAGAACTATAACTGGTGCAAAATACATAAACCAAGCAATCAATATAGCAAACAACACTTCTGTCCATTTCATATATTGACTTGATAAAATCTTTAACTTCTCATAAATTCTCTGAGCATTTGACTGAATCTGAGATTCTGACATTGGAATTTTACTTACTTCTATAATTGCCTCATCAAGTATTTCTAAACTAACTTCCCTATTTTTAGAATTTTCTCTAATTAAATCATATACTTCATTAGCTAATTCTTTAACAAATTCATTACGAGGTAATTCAATTCTAGAATCTAAAATCGCCCTTTGCAATTTTGCCTTATTAGGATTTATCAAACTATTTTTTTGTTTTAATTCTTTATATATTCTTTCAGATTTAACACGTGCTTCCTCTTCTGATAAAGGTGTTTCATTAATTATTCTAATCTGCGTTGCAATCATTTCAATAGCCTCATCTTCAGAACCATTTCTAACAGTTTGCATTATTGTATTATCATCTACCATGTCATCAATAAAGAAACGGTCAAAAGACGATAAAGCATTCGCAGCATTTTCATCAGATTCACTCATTTGACCAAAAACTGCTTTTTCAGTTGTAGCATTATATAAAACAGACTTAACAGTCATACTATGTAATTGTCCAAGTAAAACAAGTGTTACGAAAAACGAAACAATACAACACGCCAATCTTGTAACGTAAAACCATTCAATTTTTAATGGAGATGCAGTTTCTTTTAATAAATTTCTGATTTTTACATATTCTTTTTTAGCCACATTCGGTGTAAGTGTATCAATGATTTTTTCGATAAAAGGGATGCGATATAATGCTTCTTGCCATGTAAAGCTCTTTTTAATTCTCTGTGCTGAACGATCACCTGTATCTTTAACTTTTTTCAATAAAGCATAACATAAAAAAATTAATACTAATAATACGATTTGAATTAAAAACCCCCATTTACCTTCATAAAAATCTCTAGTAGCAGCAAATGAATTTGTAGCCCAATTTTTTAATGGAATAATGAATAAAATAGGTGCTAATGCAATTAATGTAAGACTTCTAAATAAATAATCAAGCTTATCCCTTTTTAAAACCTCTAATTGTAATTCCTGTGTAATATTATTTATATTTTTTAAATATAACGATACACCACCCACTTTTCTATCACCAAATTCTTTTGCTAAATAAGATATACCAGCAAAAGCTTTTAAAAATCTGTTAGGTGCAACATCGTAATATTTTTCTAACTCCAATTCTGGTTCAGCTGAAACCATGATTTCATAAATTCTATCTGCTTGCAAAGTAACTTCATAATTTTCTAATAATGAGGCTTCATAAATAGCTTCTTCAACCATGTTAGTTTCATGAAATGCATGTCTTACTTCCGAAAATAACTCTAGCTGCTGTTTTAATAATTTATCTTCAATTTTAGTTACCATACGATCAGTAATATTTTCCATTACAACTAATACGCCAATAAATGAAACTAACATCATAAATAAATTTTCACGATTAATAATAGCAATAGCAATAGCAGCTATTAATGTAACAACAATACCTTTTAAAGCAATTTTAGCAGTATCTTTACGAACTAAATACTCATCATCATTATTAAACATTTCTATTTTTCGTCTAATCTTATATACATAAGACTTTACAATAGGAATACTAGTAACTGCCAAATAAACTTTTTGATAAAATACATCTAGACTAAATTTAGAACTAGAGCTAGACATCATTTGCTGTAATACAACACTCTGGTTAGATTGATTTTTCTTTTGTCTTAATAAGAACACTGTAATGATAATTGCAAAAAGCACAAGAGGTACTATTACAAAGCAAACTAATATCATCGTCAAATTCATTCTATCAATCCTTCCTTTCTATCGTATTACTCAACAACAACTCGTCTTCTCTTAGTATTATTAAGTTGGAAATATTGGTTTAAAAATTCCTCAAAAGCTTGTTGATCGTCTAAAGACATATTCTCTTTCATTAATCTAATATTTTCATCTGAAATTCTATTCTTTATAACATAATGACCATTTTCGAATTCAATAATATTAACTGCTTTATAAGTTTCTGTTTCAGTAATCTTAGTAAAATAATGAGTAGCATTATCCATAAACTTATCTAACTTACCTTCAATAGTCGTTTCATTATTATGATCATATGTATATGGATTTCCTTCTTTAATAGGAATACATTCTGTAATTCTTTCAATATACCTTGAACCGTCAAAGCCTTTTTTCAAATGTACTTCGAAGTTCATAACATTAACTACTTGTATTTCTGCAACTTTTTCATTGTTGAACATACCAATCTTAAGTAAAGAGTTACGAAGAGATAAAATCAAATCATCAAAAGTTTTAGCGTGATGCGTAAAAATTGTAAATTTACTTGCAACCTGTGCCATCTGAATCATCCAAGCAGCAACGGCATCTGTTGCAACCTCACCTAAGATGTTAACTGCACCATCGGTTTTCTTTTGTAAATCCAAGCCTTCTTGTCCAGAAACAGTATCTGTCTCTCTAAAGGTTAAAATATTTCTATTAGGATAAACTTTTCTTAAGTGCAATTCGAAAGCAGTTTCTTGTACTCTTATGTTTAATGTTGGATAAATATATTTTATTAAAGCCATCAGCATAGTTGTTTTACCACAACCCTGCTCACCAGTAAGAGCTGTAACTCTTGCACCCTTTACTAAGAACTTAAGCATTGGAATAACAAATTCTTTACCATCTTGCTTAATCAAGTTTTCTAATACCGCATTTGGAATATCAAATTTTCTGACGAAGAATGCCCAAGATTCTGACATACTTGGTCTTACGACAACGACACGAGAACCATCTTTCATTTCATTAATCTTATAA
>CANQLS010000072.1 GCA_947624765.1 uncultured Clostridia bacterium | reverse complement strand
TATTTAAAGGACATATAGAAGATATAAAACCATTGTTAGAATACAAAACTTATGGAGATAAATATTTTAGAAGTGAAGTTTTGAAAAAATATGGGATAAAAAAGACTAAAAAATTAGAACGGAAAAAATTGAAACGGCAAAAAATTTTTGAAACGGAATTTTGGAACGGAAGATTTTGTGTGTAAAATTCTTCAGCAAAACAAATTTTGACATATTTTATAATAATTTGTAAAATGTTTGCAATTATTGAAATATCAGTCAAAAATGACACACTAGAATTGATTTTGAGATACTTAAAATATTGAGATAACAAATTATATTACTAAATATAAAAGTGCCTTTAAATTGATTGTAGAGCCTTACAAAAGAAATGACAAAAAATAGCCTACTTATATATAGACAATAAAAAAAGAAGCTGTTTTAGGCTTCTTTTTATCTTCCTTTTGCTAAATCTGAAATGAATTTGAATATTAAGTATATACCACCAAATAATATGATACAAGTCCATTTTAAAATTGCACCTATTATATGGCAAACTGTTTCAAATGTTGCCCATCTTTTATCGCTTTTTTCTTGTTTTATTCGTTCTTGTTCTGCGTTTAGTTTTTGTTGTTCGTTTTGTTGCTGTAATTGATAAGCAAGTATTATATTTTTTGCTTTCTGGTCGTTTTCATATACTTTTTTTACTTTGTTTAAGACTCTTTCGTAGTTGTTATCAATGTAATTTCTTTCAATTTCATTTTCTCCAACATTCTGTATTATTTCATCCCTTGTTGTTTTCAATGATAAGTTTATAAATCCTTTTTCTAGTCCTTCATTTTCAAAGCAATTATAAAAACAATTTTTCAAGTCGTTTTCAATTGCAATTTTTAAATCTCTTTCAAATTGTTTTTGATTTTCTTTTTCTTCTTTTGCTTGTTCTAGTTTTCTTTGTAATCTTTCAACTTCTTTTTGATTCTCTGCCATAGTTTTATTTACTTTTTCAAATTCCATTGTTAAAGCTCCCATTTTTTATTGCCTCCATTTTATAATATTTTTTATAAATGTTCAACAGTTTCCAAAAAATTCAAGCTTAACTGTTCAACTTCTTTTTCTATAATATTAGTTTTTAATTTTCTATATAGATAATTCATTTCTCTTTCGTTTAGAGTTTCTACAAAGTCTTTTATTTTTTTATATCTTAAATTTTGTTTATACATAATAAATCACTTTCCTTTACAAATATGCTTTTTAACTTTCCAAATTGTAATAAATTTACTCCTTTTTCTTGTAGTTTTATTGCCTCATTTATTGATACACTTATATAAATTTCGTTATTGTATAATCTTTTTATATTTCTTATACTTTTCATTTTTTACACCTCCTAAAATAATGGATATTTTGGCAAAATTGCCTTTACTTTAAATTTGTGTTTGTTAGCTTTCAAAAAGTCATTGCCTGTATAGCCTTCTGGTATTCCTGCTGATGTGATTGTTTTGTTTTTGTAATCATAATATACATATCTAGTTTTACAAAATAAATTGTATTTTTTGATATCTTCTTTTGGTGTTTTATATATTCTTAAAATTATTGAATTATACATTGCAAACCCTCCTTAAAATATCTTTTTTGCTTTCTTCGTATTCTTCAATCAATATATTTGTTGTATCAATTCCATATTTTTGCATAAATTCGTCGTTTATTTCTGTTTCAACTGTTCTATATTCTGAATACATCAAACTATTTGCAGAATAACAAGTATATAAAAATTTTATTCTTGCTGTTTGTTCCCATTTTGTAATTATTTTTATAGGTTCGTAAGTATGTTGTAACCTGTTGTCATATAATTTATAAAAACCTTTTTTGTTGCAAAAATCATCAATATAATAACTGTCTGTAAGTTCAATATCTGTTATATTTTTATTGAAATTTTGTAATAGTTTTATAATGTTTTCTTTTGTATGTTGTAAATTTCTGAATGATGTTTTTGTGTATTGGTCGTATTCTTTTGAATAGTTTTTATAATAATCTTCTGGAACATCTACCCTAAAGCAAAAATCAATATTTATATATTCTTCATAAGGGTATTTTTCTTCATATTCTTTTTTAGATAAGTTTGTGTATTGTCTTTTTAATCTGTGACCTTGTAATATTTCAACAAATAAATATTTTCCATCATCTGTTGGTACTATGCCTCTTATTCTATGATTTCTTGTTTCATCAATATCCATTCCCATTTTTACAAATTTAACTTTCATTTTTACCACCTTTTAACCTTTCTATTTTATAATTTTAGTGTACAGGGTAGGCAATTTGTTTTCCTTATTCCTTCTATTCTTTTAACTCTATTTTTTAATAATTAAATATTTCGCCGTCTTTAAAATAATAATATTGTTTACACATTTTCAATATTTGATTTTTTGCATAATCCCATAAATATTGACCTAAAAACCATGGGGTTTGTAATTCTTCTGCTTTTTTGTAAGCCTTATAAAAATTAGTGTTTTTATTTATTGTTTCAAAGTTTGTAATACTTGTAATAAAATCTATTGTATTATTTATAACTTTATTTTGTGTTTCTTCATTTAATTCCTTAAATTCATATACTTTAATCTTCATTACTTTCATTTTTATTCCCTCTTTCTTTTATATTTTAGGGAAGAGGCTTAAAGCCTCTAGCCCTTTTGACTTATGACAGTGTGCTAAATAGTTTTTGATTCAACCATTTATACAAATTGAAATGAAATATTCTGTAACTTATTAACTGTATTATTAGGAATATTCCAAATCCTACAAATGCATAAAATGTAAGTAATCCTAAGTCAAAGAATAACAGTATTACATTTTCCATTTTTTCTCCTTTCCAGAGTTCTAAAAAATGTATTTGACTTTTTCAAACTTTTAGGCTATAATACAAAATAAGCGAATGTATAAAATGAATTGGTCGTGCTTTTTATTTTATATTTGCTTTGAGTTTGAGAAGGTCGCAACTTCTTGAACTCTTTATTTTTTTTATTTATGCCTTACCTTTACTGTAATTATATTATAGCATACTTGTTTAAACAAGTCAATACTTTTTTAAAATATTTTTTAAAAATTTTGCAAATATCTTTTTATATTGTTTTTTAACCATTCTGTAAAAGTTAAATTATTATTTCTTAATTTTTCATCAAATTGCTTAGCTATTTCCTTGTCTATTTTTCCACTATATTGCTTGTACTTTTCTCTTTGAGCTTTATTATATATTTTCATTTTATCTTTTTCTACATAAGCCATTTTTTTACCTCCTTTACAAATATTCTTTATACTTATATTTTAACATATTCGTTATGACAAGTCAAGCGCTTTATATAAAATAATATAAAAAACCCCCACCTTTTTGGTGGGGTGGTGATTAGTTATCAAATAAAAATTTATCGTATGTATCTATAGAAGTATCCCAAGCGTTTATACTATCTTCTAAAGCCTTTATATATAGATTAGCATCTATATATTGTAACACTGAACCTTGAGAAAGTTGAACATTATTATTGTTATCAACAGACAAGGTGTATTTATAAATTCGTAAATGTCCTTTTTCTGTTTCTTCTGAATTAACAGGCGTGTATATTATTAAATTTTTAAAATTAGTTAGCTCATTTGGATATGTTTTTACTATTTCTAATGTTTGATTGATTTTTTCTTTTGCGTAGTCGCCTGTGGTATAATTTGGAAATTCTAAAATCAATACACTTCCACCAGTAGAAGAATATATATTGATGTTTTTATCTATTTTATCGTGAATATCTAGTGTTATTTTATTTAATCCACTAGTGGCAAACATAAATCCAATTCCCATTATTACTACAAAACCTATGATTAAAGCAATAGCAACTATACAAAGCCAAAACCACCATTTTGTATAAAATTTGTTTTTCTTTTCTTCCATAAACAACCTCCTTTATTTGATAATATTATACAGTAAATAGGAAAATATAGCAATAATAAACATGATAGTGCCGTACTTGTATGGTACTACTGGGATCTTTAAATATATAATATTATATTGATAAAAAAATATAGTTTTTTTCATACGGACGCCGTAGGTCATCAATTTTTAATTGATGATATGCTGTGCATATTAGCATATCATAAGCAAATCATAGTAGTAATATGTATGTATTATATAATAGCATGATATAATTATAATTATTAAAGTAATAGATGAAATGGATTTATAAATATTGTTGTTATTATTATTGTTACCATTTAATAATTTTATTTATATAACAAAAAAATGTTATTGCATTATTTATTGCATTACTTTTTAAATTAAAACTTTACAATACTTGATATAAGCATGTTTTAACTAATACGAATATGGTTATTAAAGTCATACATGCTACAATATGCCACACCTACCCCTATAATATAGATTAGGCAGGGGGCGTTTGTTACTCTCTCAAATAACCATAAAAATTAAAAAGGGTTTTAACGCGCATCAATGCATCTTATTTAAAATAAAACGCATATTTTTATATATTTGCATCTTATATTTTATGCAATATTTTTGCATGAAATATACGAAAATTTTTCCAGTATTACTATAATACAGGAAGATTTTTCAATTTTCTTCTTGTATTAAAGAAATAGAGGAAAAATGTTCTGATATTCTTATTTGATTTTCTATTCCAATTTTATCATTGTCAATATTGAAAGTATTGGTATGAGAGTATTTGCTTATTTGATGAAGAAATCTAAAAAAAATTAGCAATCTCTATTGACAAGTGCTAAAATTTTTGATAATATAATTATAATTTAATAAATGAAGCTCTAAAAATTGAGCAATGTAGATAACTGATCTAACAAGTCAGATTTATTTGCATTGCTCTTTTTGTTATTTATGGAAGATACTACGAAGAAATTTCTCTAATATATAGAGGAATAGAATTTAAAAAATAGGGTTCAAAGTATTGGTACAAGCTAGATACAGAGATTTAGAAAAATGCACGATATGCATAGAAAGTCTTGTAAGTGCTGATACAAAAGAGATACAGACAACAAAAAATAGAAAAGAGAGTGTGATTTTATGGAATTTGAAGAAATAGAAAATGGGTTTAAAGCAACTGTGCCTTTAATAACAGAAGGAGATATAAGAATTATAAATAATGACTTTGATGGAATTGTAGATAGGTTTTCTAAAATGATTATAAAAGAAAAAGATTTAGCAATAACGCAATATATAATAAAAAAACAACAAGAGCAAATAGAAAGATTAAAAAGAAATTCAATACCTAAAAAGAAAATAGAAAATAAATTAGAACAGTTAAATTCTGAAATACAATATTGTGCCAGACAAAATGGAAAAACTATTAAATTAGGCAAGATAGTGGCATTACAAAAATTATTGGAGGAAGATAAATAGGAAATATGACAATTTGCTTATAACAGATAAAAACACAGGAGAAAGAATAGTTGATGGAGAAACTGTTTATCTAACAATAAGAACAGAAAAACAAATTGAAGCATTAAAAGCAAAGAAACAAAAAGAAACAGAATCAAATCTAAAACAACAGCAAGAAGATGAAGAAAAATACGAAATAATTCCTATGAAGATGTTTTATATGGGAAATATAGAGGAAATAAAGCTAATTATGAAAGAATTAGATGTATATGAAAGAGCATTTTTGTTTTCAGTAGCACCTTATATGGGTTATGATGATTGTTGTATTAAATATCCAAATGGAAAAGAGTTAAAAGTAGAACAAATTGCAGAAATTTCTGGAATAAGTATAAGGAAAACACAAGATGTTATTCAGAGTTTAATAAGTAAAGATATACTTTGTAAGAATAAAAATAGCAAAAATATTCAATATTTTGTAAATCCTTTAATATTTTGCAAAAAAAGAAGGGCTAATAAAGTATTAAGAACAATGTTTAAGAATTATGAAATAAGAACAATGAACAACGTAAAATGGAAGGATTTAAAGGAGTGAATTAGATGAAAAAAATAGAAATGGATAAATCAGATGTTATATGGGACAAGATTATAATAATGTTATTTTTTCTTCTTGGTTTAACTATAAGTGTTGTTGAAAAAGATGTATTTTTAATAATACTTATAAGTTTTAACATATTTTTCAGATTGGCTGATTTTATTCAAATATTAAAAATAAAGGAGTAGCTTATGGAAAAAGATATTGAAGAAATAAGAGAAAAAATAGAAACCTTTATGGAAAAATATAATGTTGAATTAGAAATAGATGCTTCTGATATTGGTAAAGAATGGAATGGAAAAGTAAAGGAAGCACATGTTCATATAAAGATTATAACTTAAAGGAGGCAATTATGTTTTGTCCATATTGTCAGAAAACATATACAAAAGTAGTAAAAATAAAATTAAATGAAGATAACGTAGAACAAGGTCATATATTATCAGAATATTACGGATATTATGAATGTCAAAAAGAGAATTGTGGTGCTTATTATATGGGGAGGTGTGAATATAATGAACGAAAAAGCTAAATATTTAGAAGTAGATAAAGAAAGGCAAAAAAGGATTCAGCATTTAAGAGAGAAGTTTTCAGAATTATATGATGAATTAGATTTAATGAGTAATAAGAGTAGAGAAGCCAATATTGCAATATCAAGATTAGAAGAAGCTCAATTTTGGGCTATAAAAGGAATAACTAGGGAGGAATAAATTATGGGAAATGAAGAATTTTTAAAGAAATGTATAGAAATAGTAAGAGATTATACAGATAAACATTTAGATAAAAGTGTTTTTGGCAATTACTCTACACCTTTTGATGTGTATATAGTATGGAGTTGCAAAACTTTACAAAATAACAAGGCATTATTAAGTACAAGCTTATCTGATGGAATGTATTATGAAATAACACATAATGGCGACAAAAAAGAAATATATGTAGATGCTTATAAGAAATTTGAAAATAGATGTATTAAGTTGGAGGAATAGATTATGAAAATAATGATTAGTCAGCCAATGAATGGTAAAACAGAAGAACAAATTAGAGAAGAAAGAGCAGAATTAGTAAAAGAATTAGAAGAACAAGGACATGAAGTGGTAGATACAGTTTTTAATGATGAATATCTAACAAAAGATAGACCAAAAAATTGTAATGCAGGAATATGGGCTTTGTCTAAGTCATTAGAAGTGTTAGGACAAGCAGATGCAGTTGTATTTATGAAAGGTTGGGAACAAGCAAGAGGTTGCAGAATAGAAAATCAAGTTGCTCTTGCTTATGGAAAATTTATTAAAATATTATAGTTATTTTGGCTTTATGTGCAACTCGACGAAAAACGAAAGAGTGAAGAAGAACTACAACAAAATCTCATAAGATGTAGTCGCCTGATTGCGGTTTCAATAGTTACTAACTATATAAATATAGTTAAAGGGCTGTGAAATATGGGTAGAAAAGCGTTGATTATTATGCGATGACCCAATTGGTGAGCGTAAAGTTATGCCTATAAAATTCCTTTTTTAGTATTCTTTAAAAGATTATAAAATCGTGTAGTCTGCCCAGTAATTTTGAAAATATATGTGTTAGTGGCGGAATAGACAAGTTTAAGTACTTGGCTTGGTAAAAAGTATGGAATAATAAGCCTACTT
>CANQLS010000071.1 GCA_947624765.1 uncultured Clostridia bacterium | reverse complement strand
ATATAATATATTTTTCCTTACTGTTTCGGCAAACAATACAGTATCTTGCAATACCATACCAATTGATTCTCTAAGAGATTTACGAGTCATATCACGAATATCAATGCCGTCAATTAAAATACGTCCTTCATTCACATCATAAAAACGTGTTAATAAATTAACGATTGTTGTTTTACCTGCTCCTGTAGGTCCTACAAGTGCTATTACTTCTCCAGGTTTTACATCTAAATTAATATTCTTCAAAATTCTCTTTCCTTCAACATAAGAGAATGAAACATTTTCAATTTTTACTTCACCTTTTACATTTTGTAATTCTACTTTATTATTATCATCAGCAATTTCCTCTTTTTCGTCCATAATCTCAAAGCATCTTTCAGCACTCGCTAACCCTAATTGTATAGAACTGAATTGATTTGAAATCTGATTAATTGGCTGTCCGAATTGTCTAGCAAATCTTGTAAAAGTAGTAAAATCACCTATTGATAATTTTCCTCTAACACCCATTATACCAGCTAATACTGCAGTAATAGCATAAGTAATTCCATTCAAGTTTCTTGCTAACGGCATTACCAAACCAGCATATGCTTCTGCTTTAATACCAACTTTTCTATAATCTTCATTGATTCCAGAAAATTCTTTTATACTCTTATTTTCCATTTCAAAAGCTTTTACTACATATTGTCCAGATATTCTTTCCTCAACAAATCCATTTAATCTTCCTAACTGTTCTTGTTGTTTCATAAATTGATTTCTATTAATTTTAGCAATTTTAGATGTAATTAAAATAACAAATGGAATTGCAACAAGATTTAGTAAAGTAAGCCATGGACTAATTCTAAGCATAGAAATAATTACTCCTATAAATGTTAAAACACTAGAAAATATTTCAACAATACTACTTGTTAAAGCATCCATAACATTTTGTAAGTCATTTGTAATTCTACTCATTAATTCACCATGAGAATGTGTATCATAATATTTAATAGGTAATTTAATCAATTTATTAAATACATCTCTTCTTAAATCTCTTACTGTAACTTGTGCTACTTTAACCATAATTCTATTTTGAAGCAATGTAGCTAATGCTCCTAAAACAGCTAAACCTACCATAATAAGAATCATTTTTATTAAACCATTCCAGTTGCCAGGAACAATATAATCATCTATAATTGGTTTTAAAATTGAAGTAGAATAAATACTTGCTAATGTACTAACAATAATAAGTGCAAATATAAATACTAATTGCCACTTATTTTTTTCAATATATTTACTAAGTCTTTTTAATGTTCCTTTTGTATCCTTTGCTTTTTCAAAAGCAATTTTTCCTTTTCGTGGTCCCATTTTTGGAGGTGTTTGTACTTTACTCATTAGCTTTCACCTCCATTTGCGAACGATAAATTTCTTGATATACTTGATTGTTTTGCAATAATTCTTCATGCGTTCCAAAACCTACTAATTTTGTTTTATCTAAGATTAAAATCTTATCTGCATTTTGTGCTGTACTAATCCTTTGGGCAATCATAACAACTGTAGTTCCTTTCATTTCTTTCTTTAATGCATTACGCAATTTGTTTTCAGTAGCTGTATCTAATGCACTCATACTATCATCTAAAATTAATATTTTTGGTTTTTTTACAATTGCTCTTGCAATACAAAGTCGCTGCTTTTGACCTCCTGAAAAATTAACGCCACGTTGTCCTATCATCGTTTCATATTTTTCTGGTAATGCTTGAATGAAACTACCAATTTGTGCAATATCACAAGCTCTTGCAATTTCTTCTTCCGTTGCATCTTCTTTTCCCCAACGAATATTTTCAGAAATTGTACCAGAAAACAAAATATTTTTTTGTAAAACCATACCAATGTTTTCACGCAATGATTTTAAATCATAATCTTTTACATTAATATCATCAATTAAAACTTCTCCTTCAGATACATCAAACATTCTAGGAATTAAGTTAATTACTGTTGTTTTTCCTGAACCCGTAGAACCAAGTATTGCAACTACTTCTCCTGGTTGTATTTCAAAATTCAAATCATTTAATATGTATGAACCATCTGAGTCTTTATATGCAAAGCATACATCTTTAAATGTAATCTTTCCTTTTTCAATTTTATTGCAAACTGGATTTTCAACATTACATATATCAGTTTTTTCATCTAATACTTCTTTTACTCTATCATAAGAAGCTTTCGACCTTGATACATTTAACACACTAGCTGATAACATCATAAGTGAGAACAAAATCTGAGTAATGTAAGTAATAAATGATTGAATATCTCCAACCTCAAATCCGTCTACACCTACTAGTTTGGCACCGAACCAAACAACTGCAACAATACTTAAATTCATGATAAGTGAGATGACAGGCATCATCCACATCATAATATTTAAACCTTCAATTGAAGTTTTCATCAAATCGTTATTAGCTTCTTCGAAACGATTTTCTTCTAGTTCTTCTCTTGTAAATACTTTAACAACTCTAGCACCTACTAAATTTTCACGAATTACATTGTTTACTCTATCTATTTTTTGTTGTACACGTGTGAAAAATGGTAAACCTTTTTTGGCAATTAATAACGCAGCTACAATCATTATAGGCAACGCAATTGCAATAATAATAGCTAGTTTTTTATTGATTGATAAAGCCATTAAAATTCCACCTATAAACATAAGTGGGGATCTTACCATCATTCTTAATGCCATCTTTACTAATTGTTCTAACATCGTAACATCATTTGTAAGTCTTGTGATTAACGAAGATGTCTTAAATTTATTAATATTAGCAAAAGAAAATTTTTGTATATTTTGGTACATGTCTTTTCTAAGCTCTGCTCCAAATCCCTGTCCAGCTATACTAGCAAATATTGCACAACCAACACCACCAACTAACATTAATAAAGTTAATAAAATAATTTTAATTCCAATATCTTGAACAACGGCTTCATTTCCAACTGCAATTCCTTCATCTATTATTCGTGCTACTAATTTTGGAATGCTCAAGTCACCATATACTTCTACAATCATTAGTAAAGGTGCTAAAATCACCGCATACCAATACTTTCTTAAATACTTTAGCATTTTTTCCTCCTACTATTTTGTCAAATTCTTAATAATCTTTTGTAAATATTCCTCAAATTGGGCTTTATCTTTCTTAGTCATTCCCTTATACATCTGTTCATCTAACTCTTTAATGATTTTTCTACATTGAATAACTGCTGTTTTTCCGCTTTGAGTAATAAATATTCTTTTATACTTTAAATTATTCTCATCCGCAGTTCTAACGATATATCCATTCCTTTCTAATTTGTTCAATCTTTCACTCATTGATGAATACTTTACTCCAATAAAGTTAGCTAACTCCTTTTGAGTACAACCATCGTTATCGCGAATTAATAGTAATAAATGAGCTTGACCTTTCACCAATTCATACTTTACTAATTTTTCCTCCAATTTGTTATAGATTGCTTGATTAATTTCTCTAAAATATCCTCCAATTTCTTTATCCATTTAAATACCTCCTTTTTAATAAGCAATGATTAGTATACTAATTATTTTGTGATTTGTCAAATGATTTTTTTGTGAACAAAATTTAACCCGTAAAAGTGGGCGACCACTGGCCGCCCACTACTTTCTTTTTGCTCGAAAAAAGTTTCGCATCAAATTTTTACATTCTTCTTCTAATATTCCCGTTTCATAATTTACTTCGTGATTATATCGATAATCTGAAAATAAATTTATTTTTGAACCAACAGCACCGCTTCTTGGCTCCATTGCTCCAATATACACATTACGCATCTTGGCATTTAAAATTGCTCCTGCACACATAGCACAAGGCTCTAGTGTTACATACATATCACAATTTTCCAAACGCCATGCTTCTAACTTTTTGCAAGCTTTCTCAATTGCCAAAATTTCTGCATGGGCACATGATTGCTTCTTCATTTCCCTTCGATTATGTGCTTTTGCAATTACTTTATCATCTTTTACAATAACTGCACCAATTGGCACTTCTTCTTCATCATATGCTTTCTGTGCTTCTTTTATTGCAAGTTTCATATATTTTTCGTTCATATCTGATTAATCCATTTCTATTAATTCATATTCTCTGCTACCTAATCCGATTGATTCTGCATAAGGAAGAATATATCTTCCATTCTGTCTTTCAACTCTTTCTTGAAAATGTGGTCTTCCTTCATCTTCTGAATTCCAAATTAAATCAATGCATGCTTGGTCTAAAGCTACTGGATCTAGTGAAGATAAAATTCCAATATCTTTCATGCAAGGTGCTTCTGGATTAGAATCGCAATCACAATCTACAGATAAATTATTCATTACATCAATATATAAGATTTTACCTTTCATATAATCAGCAACTCCTTTAGCTGCTTCTGCCATTGACTCCAAGAAAGCGTTTTGCTCCGGCAAATTATCCCATAGTTCTGGTGCGTTTCTAGTTTTTCCTGCCGTGTGAATATATGTTTTTCCTGCTGTTGAAGCAATACCAATAGATTGATTTTTAATAACTCCACCAAAACCGCCCATAGCATGACCTTTAAAATGTGCTACATTTAAAATAGCATCATAATTTTTTAAATGATTTCCAACAATATCAACATCTAAGTTTTTTCCACCAACAGGAATTTCAAAATCGCCATCTGCGTCCATAATATCTACATCAGCTATATCAGTAAAACCATGTTCTTTAACTGCTTGAAGATGATCTTCCAATTTCATTCTTCTTCCAGCATAAGCTGTACAACATTCTACAATAGTTCCATTTACTTTATCTACCAAATTTTTTAATAATTCTGGTTTAAGATAATTGTGTCCGCCTGGTTCACCAGTAGAAATTTTAATTCCTACTTTTCCTGTTAATTCTACTCCTAATACTTCATATGCCTTTACTAAATTTTCCGGCGTTATTTTTTTGTAAAAATAAACTTTTGCTTTTTCCATTAATATCATCCTCTCTCTCTTTGAAAATATCGTTTACCATGCTTGTATTGTTTTGATTACTATATCACAAAATAAGGGATTTTACAATAGGAAAACTTGATAAAAGCTATGTATATGCGAGCGTAACGGTAATCAATGGTCGTCGCCACGCTCCCATTATTTTCTTTAGTTTTCTCTTTGATTTAACAAAATAAAAACAAGTATAAATATAGCAAACCAAACTAAGATTGGTAAAACCCAAGTCATGACTAGAACTGGCGGAATAACACCTTCCACTGTTACTGTGGCAGTTTCAACTTTATTCATGAATGATGCCGTAATTGTTGTATGTCCTTGTCTTTCAGCAAATACTTGCCCCACATCAGAAACAGTTGCAATTGCTTCTGAATTTGATTGCCAATCAATATCTCCAATAAGTAAATAATCGTATCCAATTGGCTCTGTGATTAAATCGGCATCAATCACGCCATTTTCTCCCTCACGCAATACCAATTCTGTTGGATTTAATATAAGAGAATAAATAACCTGTGTTTTCTGCTCTGGTGGAACTCTATCATTTGTAATGTTTATATCTTCTATTTCAACGAGTTTATATTGTGTATTATCTAATGTTAACGGTGCAGCATTGTTAATTCCTGCTGATAGTTGTGTTGTAATTTCTCCTCCAACTAAAAATATTTCACATTGATTTATCGCACCGGTTACTGACGGATCTCCAGATTCACCACCTACAAAAAATTTTTCTATAGAACCTCCAGTCATAATTGTTGTTACGTTTCCAACTGTTCCTTTATTAAGAGATTGATAAAGATACATATCTCCTCCAGCAATATTAACTTCTGCATTTTCCACATAACCTTCGGAACCTCCTGCTGTGATATAACCTTTTTTCATGCTTCCGCCATTAATTGTGAGCACTGTATTTCCTACATATGCAGGGCCATGACCTCCACCATAAATAACACCACTTGAAAATTCATCTGGTGGCATAGAAACATCATTTACTGTAATCGAAACATCATTCACACGTGTACCAGAATTTTGTGCCTCCGCTTCAGTTCCCGAATTATATATTTGCCCATCTATCATAATAGTCGCAAAACCGCCTCCGAGAATGGCTTCAATATTACCACCATTAATAGTAATGTTTGATGTGTTTACTGACGAATATAAATATCCTCCTCCCACTACATTTCCAGATACTGTTCCTCCATTGACAACAATATTTGCATTTCCCACTATTGCAACATTACTCTCCTCTTTTGATAAGCCACCTCCTACAACGCAAAACACATTACCACCATTCATAGTAATCTTCGAAGAATCATAATTACTTCCAGGTCCTCCTCCACCAAAAACTGTTGTGCTAGGTGGCACAATTTGACTTCCTCCAAGCCATTTAATGATAGCTTTTCCACTTACATCTTCCTCAATTGTAATTTCTGTTCCGTTAGCATAAAAAGCACCAGCTCTATTGTTATAAGTTGGATCATATGTTGGCTCATCAGCTGCATACACAACAACCAAGCAAAAACTAAATAATATAATAAATAAACAAATTATTTTTTTCATAAATCTTTTACTTTCTCCTTTCACAAGTAAGCTACTTATTAATAGTTTATGCGAAAGAAAATAAAAAGTTATAAAAGAAAAACGTCTATCACGCAAATGTTATTACCTAATAGACGTCTTTATAATTTTAATAATTTTGGCAACTGCAAATAGATTGAATTAAACAAGCTATCATTTTTGCAAGTGAAAGAATTGTAAATACTGTAAAAAATGCTGTTATTCCAACTAACACCGCAATTAACGTTGTATTAATAGTAACCGCTAATGATATTTCAGAGAATATTAATGTTCCTATAATTCCAAATAATAAAAAGAAACCATCTCGACATATACACTGATTTGTCTCTTTTCGATTAAACAATATTATTCCTAACAATATCAATGTAGCAAATAATGCTATAGCAAAAGCAGACCACAAAATCGAGGTAATTGCTTCTATAATTGAAGTAGCATAGAAATACCCATAGGTAATTCCAACTGCAATACTAACAATTGTTATTAGGATATATAATAAGTTTTTATTACAACTCATAAAATCTCCTCCTTCTATATATAGAATATGAAAGAAGAAACTATTTTGTTCAAAACTCCTAATTTAATTATTATAAAGCAATTTTCAAAGTCATGTATGAGGATTTAATATATATAATAAAAGAAAAATTGATATAAAATATGATAGTTATTATATAAAGAAATTGAAAAGCCTAATAGCGAAATAAAGGATATTTTATATACTCCAAAAAAGCAAAAAACTCTCAAATTAGTTTGAGAGTATGGTGCGCCCGAGAGGAATCGAACCCCCAACCTTCCGGTTCGTAGCCGAACACTCTATCCAATTGAGCTACGAGCGCATCTATTAATTATTATACTAGCATTTTGCAAAAATTCAAGTAAAAACTTGAATTTTTATTATTTTTTAGCTATAATAATGTTCGAGTTTAATAAATCTCATACGCATCCGTAGCTCAGTAGGATAGAGCGCTCCCCTCCTAAGGGAGAGGTCGGAGGTTCGATTCCCCTCGGGTGCACCAATGACATTTCTATTTGAACTAATAGAACATACTAATACCACTCTGAAAAAGAGTGGTATTAGCATATTTGAACATTTTATTGACGTCAGTAAGTTGTCAAAACGTGCTAATAATGCAGAAGTCGAAATTAAAGATTATAAACTTAC
>CANQLS010000070.1 GCA_947624765.1 uncultured Clostridia bacterium | reverse complement strand
CCATAAGCACCTTCGCCTAGATAAATCAAATTCATATATAACTCAATAATTTGATCTTTTGAAAGCCATTGTTCCAACTGAAGAGCTCTTACAATTTCTCTTGCTTTTCTTGTCCAATCCCTATCATCATCTTCTGTTACCTTCTTAATTACCTGCTGAGTAATTGTACTACCACCATAAGAAGCTTTGCCAATTCCTATCTTACTTAGCAAATATTTTACGGTAGCACCAATAGTTCTCTTTAAGTCAATACCATTATGTGTTTCAAAACGTTCATCTTCAATTGCTATAAATGCTTTTGGCAAATAAGGTGATACTTCTGATAATGAAGCATATGTTCTATTTTCTCCACTATTTACAGTTGTATACTCATTTCCGTATTTATCGTATATATATGTAGTAAATTTATTAATTTCAAAATCTGCCTTAGATAATTCTCCTGCTCCATTGATAATTGAATATACAAAGCCTGCAAATAATCCTACACCCATTAAAATAAAAAACAAAATAACAAAAATAATCACTTTTAAAATGGGATGTTTCTTACCTTTCTTACTTCTGTTTGATTTTGCCCTTTCATTATTTTTTGGCATATTTCTTCCTCCTATCAATTACACGCTTATTATATATGAAAATAAAAAAAAAGTAAATAAAATGACACAAGAAATCATGGTAATTTCATAAATCGCTAGAAAAGTATAATATTCAAGACAAAATTTTATAAATCTTCTAAAACATCCTGAATATTTGTTACAACTTTAGCACCTTGTTTAATTAACTCATTTGTTCCCTCACTTTGCAAAGAAGAAATATTTCCAGGAATAGCATATACTTCTCGCCCTTGCTCTAATGCAAAATCAGCGGTAATTAGCGAACCACTTTTTTTCTCCGCTTCTATCACCAAAACTCCATTTGATAAACCACTTATAATACGATTTCTGGCTGGAAAATTTCTAGCATCGGGGCTTGTTCCAACAATATATTCTGATAACAAAAGACCATTTTTCATAATATCTTTATAAATAGAAATATTCTCCTGCGGGTAGCAAATATCTATACCGCATCCTAATACTGCAACAGTTTCTCCATTTGCAGTCAAGGCTCCTGTGTGAGAAGCAGCATCAATCCCTTTAGCCAGTCCACTCACTATTACTATATGTTTTTCTGCTAATTGATATGCTAAATCTTTTGCAATTTTCAACCCATAACTACTTGCTTTTCTGCACCCCACCATTGCAATTGATTTTTTACCTAAAAGAGAAATATCCCCTTTAGCATAAAGTGTTATTGGAGCATCATAAATTTCTTTTAAAGCGGCAGGATAACTTTTATCTTCTATACTAATAACCATAATTTCATGTTCTTCCATATATTTTTCATACCTATTAAGAAGTAAAATATCCTTACTTTGTTCCCAATTTTCAATTACATTTTTATGAATTCCGTCAATTTTTTCTATATTCTCTATTTTCTCTTTAAAAATTTTATCTGGTGAACCCACTTTTTCTAATAATATTTTCTTTTGTTTAACGCCAAGTCCTTTTATATTAGAAAACCATATCCAATAATTCATAGTTCAAATCATCCTTTTCGCCTTTTTATATGAAACAAGAAAAAGGGACGCAAAAAATACGCCCCTTACCAAAAAAATATACTATTCAGCTGTTTTTATAACATTTTCCATTAAAGTTATAATAGTCATCGGTCCTACTCCTCCAGGTACCGGTGTAATATAACTACATTTATCTTTTACATTATCGAAATCAACATCGCCCACAACCTTTTTAGAATCTGGTAATCTGTTAATACCAACATCTATTACAACAGCCCCTTCTTTAATCATATCTGCTGTAATATAATGAGGTTTTCCAATAGCTACAACTACAACATCAGCAGTCTTCGTAATTTCTGCTAAATTCTTTGTTTTAGAATGGCATACTGTAACTGTTGCATTTGCATTGATTAATAATTGAGCCATAGGTCTACCAACAATATTACTTCTGCCAATTACAACACAATGTTTCCCTTCTACATTAATGTTATATTCTTCTAACAACTTCATTACACCAACTGGCGTGCATGGGGCAAAGCCTTCTAGGCCTAGCGCTAATCTTCCAACATTAGTTGGATGAAAGCCATCAACATCTTTAGCTGGATCTATTGCCTCAAAAGCTTGCAAAATATTCAAATGATAAGGAATAGGACTTTGTAACAAAATAGCCGTTATCTCATCATTAGCATTTAATTGATAAATAAGTCCCATTAAATCTTCTTGCTGAATATTTGAATCTAAATGATACTCCATAAAAGTAATTCCCAATTCTTCGCACATCTTAGCCTTTAAATTTACATATATTTTTGAAGCAGCATCTTCTCCAATACGAATTACTGCTAATCCAGGCTTACGTTTTAAATGTAATAACTTCTCTTTTAGTTCTTGCTTCATTTTTTCAGAAACATATTTTCCATTAATTAATGCCATATAATATCCTCCTTATCGTAATATAGCCCATAATAATACAAATACACCAACAACTACGCGATATATAGCAAACCATTTAAAATCGCCTTTTTTTAAATAATTAAGTAAAAATTTTATTACTAATACTCCAACTAAAAAACTAGTAAATACACCAATAATAAAAGGTAAATCAAACGTAAATTCTTTCAACTTATATAATGTTGCTGCTAACACAATAGGTGCTGATAACATAAAAGAATATCTAGCAGCCGACTCTCTTTCTACTCCCAATGCTCTTCCTGTTGTCATAGTAATACCAGAACGTGAAACGCCAGGAATAAAAGCTAACGCTTGTGATAAACCAATTAAAAATGTTTGCTTAAAAGTCATATCTTCATATTTTGTATTATTTTTAGCTTTCTTATCTACTACATACAACAATATACCCATTACAATAAGCATTATTGCTATGATTACAGGCTTTGTCAAAATATCTTCACAATACTTATCTAAAATAAAACCAATACATCCTCCTGGAATTGTTGCAAACACAAGATACCAAAACATTCTGCCATCTGGATTTTTCTCTTTCTTTATAGTTTGCTTATAAGCTCCTTTCAAAAGCTGTAACCAATCTTTAAAAAAGAATAACCCAATCGCAAGCAAAGTACCAGCATGTAAAGCAACATCAAAAGAATTTGGAACATTCCAATTACAAAACCATGGAATTAAAAATAAATGTGCCGAACTAGATATTGGCAATAACTCAGTAAGTCCCTGCACAACTCCTAAAATAATCGCTTGCAAAACTGTCATATTTACCTCCAAACATATTTACAATTTAGGTTGGAAAAGAATTGAGAAAATTTCTAGGCGGACAAACGAGGAAACCGGAGACGTACGCTGGTACGTTGAGGATTTCCGAGGTGCAGTCCAACAACGAAATTTTCCAATTATTTTTCAGCCCTCTTTTTTATTTTTTCCCCGAAAATTTATCCATATAATTAAAAGCTTCATCTTTAATTTCTTCATCTGTATTTAACTTGGATTTAGAATATTTTGCTTTTACTTTTTCATTAATTTCTTGTTCTAACTTTGCTTGTGCTTGAGATGCCATATGAATTCCAGTTAAATAGTCTTTAATCTTCTGAAACAACGGTTCTGACTCTGCTTTATAACGATAAGATGCATCAATTTCTATAGCATATTCCAAATATGTAACAGCTTTTATTTCCTCTTCACTTAATATATATACTTTTGCCAATTGATAATATGACTTAGCTGCTAAATCTTTATCATATAAAGACTTCTTAAACATTTTTTCTGCTTCTTGCAATTCGCCCTTTAATAAATATATTTGTCCTAAACTAAAATATGCATCATACAAATCTGGTTTCAAAGAAATTACTTTTTCATAACACTCTTGAGCTTCAGTAAAATCTCTTAATTCCGTTCTAACAATACCCATACTATAATATAATTGATAATTATCTGGACTATATTTAATAGCATCACAATATACATTAATTGCTTCATCATATTTGCCTAAAGCACATAAAACAACTGCTAACAACTCTGAAGCTTGCGTAAAATCTGGTTTAATACGAAGTGCATTATCTAATACCACCTTCGCATCACTTTTCTTTCCTAACTCATTAAAAATAATTCCAATCTCATAATAAGATTTATAATCATTACGATTTAACTCAACCGCCTTTGCAAATCTATCAAAAGCTGTTCTTCTATCACCCATAGCATTATATGCATTACCCAACTTAGCAAAAATATTGCCATCTTTTGGATTTCTATTCAAAGCTTTTTGATAACTCTTTATAGCCTTATCATAATCTGCATGTTTCATATAATAATTACCTAAATTAATTTCAATTGATTTGTAAACATCTAAATTAAAATACTCCATAAGAAACATACAGAAAGGTGCCAAAATACCCATAACACAAATATATATTTGCAAAACTGTATTTGGGTAAATTTGATACATAACCGATAACAAATTAACCATACAAGCAATTATCTGAAATGCAATCATAGCTAGCATCATATTATTATGTGTTTTCATAAAACGATTTACAACATATGCTAACAATATTAAGCACGTAAGACTAAAAACAATTCTTTCCAACAACATTCTTACTTTCTTTCCTTTCTATTTCTGAAACTTCTCGTCATATCGATTAATCGCAGATTTAATACTAGAAATTGCTACATCTCTATTTCCAATTTTTTGAATTGCAGTATGCTTATTTTCTAGCACCTTGTAAACCTCGAAAAAATGTGAAATCTCATCAAAAATATGTTGTGGTAACTGTGATATATCAGTATATCCACAATAAGCTGGATCATTTACAGGAACTGCTATAATTTTTTCATCTGACTCATCATTATCTAACATCTCTAAAATACCAATAGGATAACAATCAACAAGAGTTAAAGGTAAAATTTGTTCTTGACATAAAACTAAAACATCTAGTGGATCATTATCTTCAGCATACGTCTTTGGAATAAAGCCATAATTAGCAGGATAATGTGTAGAAGTATATAAAACTCTGTCTAATCTAAGCATACCAGTTGTCTTATCTAGTTCATATTTGTTTTTGCCACCTTTTGAAATCTCAATGACAGCCGTAAACTTTTCAGGTGCAACTCTATTTTTATCTAAATCATGCCATATATTCATGAAGAACCCCCCTATCATTACTTTACAATTCATTTTATAATATTAAGCCGCATTTGTCCATATGAAAATCATAAAAAAGGCAGAAAAAAAGATAGAGAAAATCTATGATATTTCATACATTTTTCCTATCTTAATGGCGGAGCGGGTGGGATTCGAGGAATTATTTAGAATAAAACCATTATCTAGTAACTAAAATCCGGTTTGTTTTGGCACACAAGGTGTCTTGAGATTATTTTTAATACATTTATCTAATGATTTCCGATTCAAACCATCTTTCTTGAAATTCAGTTAAGGCTATTATTTGATCATCTGTATAATTTCTACCTTCTTCCATAACCACAAGCTTATCATCATTATCGTTTGTTCTATGAATAATTGCAATTACTATACCTTTAAAACTATCAATCGGTTCATGTACTCCAAGCACATATGCATCTAATTCCTCTCCATCGCCCGAAATAGTATTAGGAATATATCCATAGTTAACTTCATAAATAAAGCCATGTTTTGGATGCTTAGTTCCAAGTGGTCTATCCATTTTTACTTCAACCATTTTTCCTAAATAATCCTTAATCATCCAAAACCTCCTCCTATAAACTTTTTTCCTCATTTTTATACTTATCATCAATAAGTCCAGTAAGTTTTTTAATATTGATAACTTTTTTCTCTATCCCTGCATTCTATTACAGGATTGATAAATCTGTACTGGTAACTGTTCGATGCGAACTTGGTTTTAAAACAACTAAATATATGATTTTCTTCATACTTTCTCCTTATTTTTAAAGAATAATGTAGGTAAGTATTCGTCATGAACCGAAATTCGATGAGTTTTCGAAATATTATAATACTTATCTGGAAATCACTTTTTATATAATTTTCGTTTCAATATTATGTTAATGTTATGTTCAAAGTATAGCAAAAAGTCAATACTTTACTATTCCTCTTGAATTTTCATTGTTGTACGATCCATATTCTAATACCTCTTTCCAAAAAGCGTTTGCTTCAAACTTATCTTCTTGTATTAATTTTTCAATTTCTTCAGCACTTGCCCATTTTGCATTGTAAACTTCTTCTTTTTGCAACGTTAATTCTTCAAGAGATACATCAGCTCGAAATAACCAAACATCAAAAATATCTGGGCACCCCACATAATATCGATTCACTGTGCCAACCAAAATGGCAGTATTCGCATTAACCTGAATTCCTAGTTCTTCCTTTAATTCTCTCATTGCTCCTTCTAAAGATTTTTCTCCTTTTAAAACAGAACCGCCAGTGCATTCCCATCGATAGGGATATGTTTTTGTTGGTGCTCTTTGAGAGATTAAAAATTGCTTTTTAGAATTGATCACCCATGCATTGACCACAAGATGATATTCATTATCTGCTAATTTTTCACCTCTAACAACACTTTTATTGAGTTGTTTTCTGTTCTCATCATATAAATCCCATTCTTCCATATGAACCATCTTTTTATTTCATTCTCATTGAGAATTTTTAATGACAATAAAAATAACAACACATTACACTATGCAATATTGCGAATGTATTGTTATACTCTTATCCAGTGATAACCGCATTCACAACGGTTATTCATTTTCTAAATTTATTATACTTGAGATTTTAGAAAAAGTCAAATAGCAATATTAATTTAATTGAAAATAAAAAATCCATGATATTTCATACATTTTTTCTATCTTAATGGCGGAGCGGGTGGGATTCGAACCCACGTGCCCTTTCAGACAACCACATTTCCAATGTGGCTCGTTACGACCGCTTCGATACCGCTCCATTATAAATTCATTTTTCTCTAAAATACAAAACAGCTGAAAAAACTTATTTATCGCATAATCATATATTAGCATAGCTAAATATAAAAAGCAATACACAATAAGTGTTAAATGATATGCAGTAAAATTAATTCTGCATCTGCCTTCCTTCATGATTAATAGTATAATTATCTTTATATATAAGCTCTGATACAGGAACTATTTCATAACCAAGACTCTGTATTTTGTCAATAATTTGTTGTAGGCCTTTACTTGTATAATCAGTATCATTGTGCATTAATATAATACTTCCATTTCTAATTTTCTCTTCAATTCTTTTACACATTTCTTCTGGCGTTTTACCCATGTAATCTAACGTATCTACATCCCATTGAATTACCTTCATATTTTTGCTTTCAGCTGCTTGAATTACTGTATTATTATACTCACCATAAGGGCCACGATATAACATAACTTCTTTTCCAGTTAAAGCTTGTATTTTCTGATTGCACATATCCATATCCTCTTGATTTGCCTCATAAGATAATTTATTTACATGTGCATGACTATTCGAATGATTTCCTATATCGTGTCCTGCATCAGCCAAACTCTTAACTGCATCAGGATATTTTTGAACCCAAGTACCAACAGTGAAAAAAGTAGCAAATACATTGTTATATTCAAGCGTATCAATAATATCAGGAATATCATCGGCTCCGCCACGCACAATCAAACGTTAGAGCAACTTTCTTCTCTGGCGTTTCTACACTATAAATTGGTAATAATCTTTTTGCATCTGATGAAGTTTCAATAACTTCATTAGTGTATTGCACAGAAACACCTACCATAATTAATATAG
>CANQLS010000069.1 GCA_947624765.1 uncultured Clostridia bacterium | reverse complement strand
ACTTTTTCTTAATGTAAGAGTAAGTTCCAGTATAAATATCTTCAAATGGAATTTACTTTGTTAAGTTACGAAATAATGAGAAATTGTAAATAATTAATTTTATAGTTGTATTATTTTTTAACTAGGGGTATAATGTGTTTGTTAAATCGTATTAAGAACTACGCAAATAGAGAATACGGAGGTTTTTAAATGAAAAAGTTAGTAAGTTTAATAATAGCAGTTATAATGATTTTTAGTGTTACGTTATGTTATGCCTCAGAAGATGTTGGAGATACTAATACAAATAGTGATGATGTAACTGATATTGATAATTTTGATGATTTTAATAGCGTTTCAAATGGTGGTTATACTCAAGGTGAATTGCAAGGATACTATGAAGAATATATTAAAATGATGGAAGATTATTATGAAAATTATGAAAGATCACATACAGTAAAAGCTAGGGTTATAAGTGCTGGTGATTTACAAACTATTTATAATATGGATTATTATAATGTGTATCAAATTAGATATCAATCGCTTGAGATTGAAATATTAGAAGGCGAGTACAAGGGCAAGATATTAAATACAGATTATATTTTGACAGGAGATACTTTTGGAAATATTCAAATTCCTGAAGTTAAAGAAGGAGATAAGATTTTAGTTGCTATAGAAACAGATGAAAATGGTGAATTAAATGCTTATACAGTTAGCTTTGATACTTCTGTTTCACGTTCAGCTTGGATTATTGGAATAGCAATTGTTACATTAATAATTGTTTTAATTTATGCAGGTGTAAAAGGTGTGCAATCATCACTTTTAGTTGCTTTGACAATAACGTTACTTCTTGTAATAACTATACCGGAATTATTGCAAGGTACTAATATTTGGCTATTGGGTGTAATTGATGCTATATTGCTTGCTTTTGTAACACTTGTTAATAAAATGGGATTAAAGAAAAATATGTTTTGTGCATTTGGTGTTACGCTTCTTATAATTGCATTTGCTGGTCTATTAACATTTGGAATAGATGCGGTTATTTTACAATCTGGTTATTCAATGGAAATTAGTGCGTTAGCAGATAGTATGGTTAATAAAAATATAGATTTTCATGGATTATATATAGTGACCATTTTAGTTATAACTTCTGTTTTGGTATCTGAAATGATGGCTAAAGCATTTGAAATTTCAAATTATGAAAGTGATTGGAAAAATATTATACAAGAGATGAAAGCAGTTTTAGCTAGCAAAATAAATATTATTGCTATCTTTACGATAACATTTTTAATGCCTAAGTTATTAGTTTTTATGGGTGCTTATAAATATACATTACATGAAATCTTGAATTCAGAAATGTTTTTAGTTGAGATTGTTCGTATGATGATATTATTAATAGTGGTTTCATTAACTGTACCAGCATCTGCTTTATTTGCAAAAAAAATAAATACAAGTCATAAATTACTTGAAAAAGAAACAAATGTTGAAGATTTGAAAGATACTAATGAATAGGAGGCAAAAGGTTGAAAAATAATTAGAAATTAGTTTTGTACAATTCTTTTTCAACCTATTTTGAACCTTCAAAGAAAGGAATGATTATAATTATGAACAAAAAGTTAGTAGGTATTATTGCGGGAGTGGCAGTGCTTTTAATTGTAGTTATTGTGGTTGTAGCAGTTGTTGTAAATAGTCAAGGTGGACCTGGAGGTGGTATTCCTCCTATTGATGATGGTGATGATGAAAGACAAAAAACTCCTGCAGAACAAATTGTGGTGGATACATATCGTATTACAAATCCAAGTCAAAACAGAGATGTAAGAACAGAAATTCCGAGAATTTTAAACTTAGATGATAATAGATTCCAAGAATATATGAATCAAAAAATGTTACAAACTGTTACAGATTATCAAAATGAGATTGAAGTTATGATTGACGAAGATACACCATCTACTACACTTTATAAATATGTCGTTTCTTATGAAAAATATGCTAATGATAAGTATTTATCACTTGTTGTAAGTAATGATTACCAAACTGGCGGAATGCGTTCTAATAGTTGGAAAGATACATATAATATAGATGTAACACGTGGCGCTAATAAAGAAGTCTTTTTGAAAGATTTGTTTCCAACAGAAATTGATTATAAGAAGGAAATATTAAAAGAAGTTAATGAACAGGCTACTAGCAAAAATTATGAATTGGTTGGCGGAAATGGATTAGAAAGCTTACCAGATGGACAAAAGTTCTATATTAAAGATGGAAAATTAGTAATTTATTTTGATCCTGCTGCTATAGCTCCTTATGTATATGGTGAGTTGCATTTCGAGATGCCTTTTGTTTATCGAGAAGGAAAATTTTATATGGAATAATTAAAGTTGCCGGCCATAAATAGCCGGCAATTTTTGGAAAGGTTTATAAAAATGGAGAAGGAAAAATTATTGTTAGCAAGAATGTCAGACAAAATAAGAAAATATCAGCAAACGGGAGAGATTATTTATACAGCATTTTTAGATCCTTTAGAACAAGTGGAAGTAACAGGTCTATTGCGAAATATACCATTTCATTTTTGGGGCGGATATGAAAATGCAGAACGAAAAATTGCAGTAATTGGAAGCGAAGATGAAAACAATAATGGTGAAATTTTTGCTGTTATCTCAATTACATCTCATGAAGTTTTAAATCATAGAAATGTTTTAGGAAGCATAATGGGATTAGGTATTACACGTGAGAAAGTTGGAGATATCCTTGTCAACGGGCAATTTTGTGATATAATAGTGCAGAAAGACTTAACAAAATTTATTTTAAATAATCTTAAAAATATTGGTAAGGAAAAAGTTACTCTTGAAGAAAAAGTAATTGAAGATTTAGTTGTCATAGATAAAGAAGTAAAAGAGATAATAATTACATCAGCTTCAATGAGATTAGATGCTATCATTAGTAGTGGTTTAGGTGTTTCAAGAGAAAAGAGTTCATCACTTATATCTGCAGAAAGAGTGAGTTTAAATTATAAGGTTATTACCAATCAAAAGAAATTATTACAGGCAGGAGATTTGATATCGATTCGTGGTTATGGCAGGCTTGAAATTGCGGAAGTTTTAGGAGAAACACGAAAAGATAGGATAAGAATAAAATTAAAAAAATATTGAGGGAGAGAAAATATGATTAGTGCAAATGGTGTTACGTTAAGATTCGGAAAAAGGACTTTATTTGAAAATGTAAATATTAAATTTACACCTGGAAATTGTTATGGCTTAATTGGGGCAAATGGTGCTGGTAAAACTACATTTTTAAAAATTTTATCTGGTGAAATTGAGCCATCTCAGGGTGAAGTTGTAATGAATCCAGGAGAACGACTTTCAGTTTTAAAACAAAATCATCATGAATTTGAAGATGAAATTGCTTTACAAGTAGTAATGATGGGAAATTCAGAATTATATGGAGTTATGAAAGAAAAAGATGCAATTTATGCTAAGCCTGATTTTAGTGAAGAAGATGGAATAAGAGCTGGCGAATTAGAGGCTAAGTTTGCAGAAATGGGTGGCTGGAATGCAGAGGCTGATGCTGGAACTTTATTAAATGGATTAGGTGTTGAAACAGAATTTCATAATAAATGCATGAAAGATTTAACTGAAGTGCAAAAAGTAAAAGTATTGTTAGCATCTGCGTTGTTTGGTAATCCAGATGTGCTTTTGCTTGATGAGCCTACTAACTATTTGGATATTGAAGCAATTGAGTGGCTAGAAGAGTTCTTAATTAATTTTGAAAATACAGTTATTGTAGTATCACATGATAGATATTTTCTAAATACTGTTTGTACTCATATTGCGGATATTGATTTTGGTAAGATACAACTTTATACAGGTAACTATGATTTTTGGTATGAATCTAGCCAATTAGCTTTAAAGCAGATGAAAGATGCTAATAAGAAGAAAGAGGATAAAATAAAAGAGCTACAAGAATTTATTCAACGCTTTAGTGCAAACGCATCTAAGTCAAGACAGGCAACTTCACGTAAAAAATTATTAGAAAAAATAGAATTAGATAAGATTAAGCCATCAAATAGAAAATATCCATATATTGATTTTAAAATGGATAGAGAGCCTGGTAAAGAAATTTTGTTTATAGAGAATTTAACAAAAACGTTAGATGGGAAGAAACTTTTAAACAATATTTCTATAAATGTTCAAAACGGTGATAAGATTGCATTTGTTGGAACAATGGGACTTGCTAAAACAGAACTTTTTGAAATATTGACTGATAACTCAGCACAAGAAAGTGGAGAGTATAAGTTTGGTATTACGACGTCTGTAGCGTATTTCCCAAAAGATAATTCTAGAGAGTTTAGACAAGATATTACACTTGTAGATTGGCTAATGCAATATTCTAAAGAAAAAGATGAAACCTTTGTGCGTGGCTTTTTGGGCAGAATGTTATTTAGTGGAGAAGAGGCTTTAAAGAAAGTTAGCGTGCTTTCTGGAGGAGAAAAAGTAAGATGTATGTTTGCAAAAATGATGCTTTCTGGTGCAAATGTATTGATATTTGATGAGCCTACTAACCATTTAGACTTGGAGTCCATTACTGCACTTAATAATGCACTTATTAATTTTAAAGGTGTAATTTTATTTACATCACACGACCATCAATTTGTACAAACAGTGGCAAACAGAATTATTGAAATCACTCCAAATGGAATTATAGATAAACGAATGACGTATGATGAATATTTAGAAAGCGATGAAACAGCAAAGAAAAGAGCAGCAATTAATATAGAAGACGAAGATAGTCTTTAATGAATAATTTATTTGCGTATTTATAATAATATAACAAAAAATAGTGAATAGTTACGTGTGTTTTTTGGTGATGTACCATTACAGTAACTATTCACTATTTACTTTTTAACATTCATTATTCACTAAGTTCTTGAGAAAGCTCTGATGTGCAGTTTGGACATCTAGTAGCATCAATATGAATTGTAGATTTACAATAAGGACATTCTTTTGTAGTAGCAGGTGCTGTTTCTTCTTGTTTCTTTGGTACAACTAATTTATGCATGAAAAAGAAAATACAAAAAGCAATAATTAAGAAGTCAATAATAGCTGTTAAGAAGTTTCCATAGTTTAATGTTGAAACACCTGCAGCTTGTGCTTCTTCTAAAGTAGCATAGTAATTGCCATCAAATGCAATAAACAAATTTGTAAAATCGATTTTGCCAGTTGCTAAACTAATAAGTGGCATAATAATATCATTAACTAATGATGTAACAATTTTTCCGAATGCACCACCAATAATTACACCAACAGACATATCAATTAAATTGCCTCTTGTAGCAAATGCTTTGAAATCTTTTAAAGTTCCTTTTGCTTTTTTGGTTACATTAGATAAATCAACATCTTGATGAATATCAATTTCTTTCATTTTTTTCATTACCATTTCCTCCTTGTAACTTGTTACTATTTTCGACCTTTTTAGCCTTTATATAATGAAGTATAACATGTTTATAATAAATTTTCAACAATTTAATTTTCACGCATTTTCTCAAAACGTTATCCAGTAACCTTGAATTTGTAGAATTTATGTGAAAAGCTTTCTAAAAAATTTAAATGGTGGTATAATATATCGACGAAGAAAAGAAAGGAAAGAGGCTATGAAGAATTTTTTTAAGAGTAAATGGTTTAAGAGTATATTATTTGTTTTAATTATTGTGGCAGTAGTCGTTTTATTAACACAGAAGAAAGAACCAACGGTGTCATATAGAACTTTTGATGTGAAAAGAGGAGATATTGCTTCAACAATTACAGGAACTGGTACGTTGACAGCTTCAGAAACTAGAAATGAAGTAGCAAAGGTGTCTTCTACTGTTGAGGATATTTATTATGTAGAAGGTGATAGAGTTGAAAAGGGTTATGTACTTGTAAAACTAGATTCTTCTGATTATGAAGTAAATGTTGAATCACAGAGAAATGCTATTAAGCAAGCTGAACTTAGTAAAACAAATTTGGATAGGCAGGTTAATGCATTAAAAATTACTGCTCCAACTAACGGATATGTAGAGAATTTAAGCATAACTGAGGGAAGTTATGTAATGACTAATAATCCCGTTTGCAATATTATAAATAGCAGAAAAGACGAAATCACATTGCAATTTGTATCTTCTAGTGCTGATAAAATTCAAGTTGGTTGTTTAGCTAAAGTTTTATTGACGGGTTCATTAAATTATGTGGACGGTGTTGTTAGCTTTGTAGGCGACCGTATTACAACTCTTACAACAGGAGCTACGGTTATTGATGTTACTATTGAAGTAACAGATAGTCAATATTCTCTATCTGGTGTTTCTGCAAATGCAGAAGTTACTACAGCTTATGGAACTTTTAAAAGTGTAAATCAATCAACATTTAAAACAACATCAGCTGGAAGTGTAAAAGCAGAAACTTCTGGTACTGTTAAAAGGTTATATGTGAAGAACGGTCAATTCGTGAATGCTGGAGATATTATTGTAGAATTAGAAAATAACGACTTAATAGTTAGTGCCCAAACTACTGCACTAAATTTACAAAATTTATATAATCAATTATCTTTTGCTGAAGATAAGCTAGAAGATTATAAAATTGTAGCACCAATTGATGGCATTATTACAATGCAAAATGTAAAGGTTGGAGATAATGTTGTTGCTGGTACTGTTATATCTACTGTTTCTGATAAGAACAATATGGAATTTAAGATACCAATTGATGAGTTAGATATTGCAAGACTTGATTATGATAAAGAGGTAAGAGTAACTATTGATGCTTTATCTTATACTGAGGATAACCCTATTAGAGGTAAGATTTCTAAGATGCCGTTAGAAGGAACTACATTAGGTGGTGTTACAGATTACTATGTAACAATTACTATACCTGGTACGGAAGATATTCGTATTTCTATGAATGCTGATGCAGAAATAATTGTTGAGCAGAAGGAAAATGTTTTATATGTGCCTGTCGAATCAATAGAAAAAGAAAATGGCGAATCTTTTGTAGGCGTTGTTAAAGATAATGTGAAAGAAAAGAGAAAAGTAACAACTGGAATGAAGAACGTATCATATATTGAAATCATAGATGGTTTGGAAGAGGGGGAACAAGTTATAGTGCCAGAGCAAGGATCCGGTTTAGGATTTTTGTTATCGATGTAAGGAGGATATAAGGTGATTGAATTAAAGAATATTGATAAGATTTATAAATTAGGAGAAAATGTAGTATATGCATTAAATAATGTTTCTTTGCATATTAAAGAACACGAATTTGTTTCTATTATTGGTCCTTCCGGTTCGGGAAAGTCAACGTTAATGAATATTTTAGGTTGCTTAGATGTTCCAACAAATGGGAGTTATTTGTTAGACGGAAAAGATATTAGTAAGAAATCAGATGATGAATTAGCAGAAATTCGTAATAATACTATTGGATTTGTATTTCAAGGTTTTAATTTGCTTCCAAAATTGAATGCAATTGAAAATGTTGAACTTCCTTTGATCTATCAAAGTGTTTCTGCGAAAGAAAGACATGAAAGAGCGAAAAAAGCATTAGAAAGTGTCGGATTAGGAGGAAGAATTGATCATAAACCAACTGAACTATCTGGCGGACAACAACAAAGAGTGGCAATTGCAAGAGCTTTAATAACAAATCCACCGATTATTTTGGCGGATGAACCGACTGGAAATTTAGATTCAAAATCTGGTAAAGAGGTAATGGAAATTTTTAAAGAACTTCATCATAGGGGTAATACTATTATTTTAATTACTCATGATTCTGAAGTGGCAAAGCAAGCAGAACGAATGATTAGGATACAAGATGGACAATTGTTTGAAAATGTTGGCTAACTTTCTATTCACATTTTGCAAAAAATAAAGTTGGGTGGTTATAAATATGAATTTAGGGTTTACCTATAAAATGGCATTAAAAAGTATATGGGATAATAAAACAAGGTCTGCACTTACAATGCTAGGTGTTATTATTGGTGTGGCTGCAGTTATTGCTGCAGTTGGTTTTGCACAAGGC
>CANQLS010000068.1 GCA_947624765.1 uncultured Clostridia bacterium | reverse complement strand
TAGGTTCTGGAGCTACAAGGAAACAACAAGATTATGAACTTACTCGTTATGCTTGCTATTTAATAGCACAAAATGGAGATAGCAGAAAAAAAGTTATAGCTTTAGCACAAACATATTTTGCAGTTCAAACTAGAAAAATTGTCAATTAACCAAAATTAACAGTAAAGATTGATTTAATTAAATACACAAAAAAATTGATGAACATTATAAATAATAAATACATAAATTTTATAAAAAGTAGCATAAAATATAATAGTTACTAGATAATGGTTTTATTCTAAATAATTCTTCAAAGCCTTGTCAGTACGCGTGTAGGGGCGCTCATTGGGCGCCCGAAATGTCTTTTTCTTGTATATGTCAAAAATCATATTATGACTGTATCATAATATATTTTATAAATTGAAAACAAGAAAATCGTTTTTGTTTTTCGGGCGGCCAATGACCGCCCCTACAGCGTACCAACATTGTCTTAAAGAAATATTTAAATTAAAAGTGTTATCTAGTAACATATAATATACTTATTATGAAACTGCTTGACAATTACTTTACAACCATTGTATAATAAAGTTAAGAAGTAAATGTTCTCGCTTGTAGTTGGTGCGAGTAATAAATCATACTATTTCGTTAAATGTTCTCGCTTATGGTTGGTGCGAGTAATAAATTATACCATTTCGTAAATTTTGTCCTTTGTTCTATTTATGAATAAAGGACTTGTTTTGATAAGGAGACTATTTTGATATTAACATTTTTATTATAGATAATATCTACATCATCAAAAAGACTTGCAAAACTGCGAGTCTTTTACGTTTTCTTTCCTAATGTTACAACAATTTCTCGCTGCTGCCCATTGCTCATAATATTTAACGTTACTTTATCGTTTGGAGCTTTGGTGTAAATATATTCTCTTAAATCAATCATTTTATTAACTTCTACACCATCAATTTGCGTAATAACATCACCTACTTTTAATCCAGCTCTACCGCTTGGTCCCTTGCTATCTACACTTACTACATAAATACCTTTATCTAATTGTAAATTCGTATTAATATATGGAAGTACTTCTTTATCGTGAGCATAAATTCCCAAATAACCTTCTTCGAATTTTCCTGTTGATTCTAGTTTCTCTAAAATAGGTTTTATAACATTAATGGGTAATGCAAATCCGATTCCCTCTGCACTTGTTATTTTTACAGTATTAATTCCAATTACTTCACCATCAGCATTAATTAATGGTCCACCACTATTTCCTGAATTAATACTAGCATCTGTTTGGATTAAATCTTCCATAAAAATTGTATTTTTGTTTTCCTCAAATGTAATAGAACGATTTAGTCCACTAATCATACCACCTGTAACTGTTCTTTGAAATTCTAATCCAAGCGGATTGCCAATCGCAATTACACTTTCTCCTATACGCAATGAGTCAGAATCTCCTAATACTGCTGGAGTTAGATTTTCCGCTTCTATCTTAATAATAGCTAAATCTAAATTACCCTCTATCCATACAGTTTTTCCCTGCACTTCTAAACCATTTTCTAAAGTAACTGTAATCTTTGAATTAGCTGACTTTGCAATATGTTGATTTGTCAAAATATATCCCTGCCTAGAAAGAATGACTCCTGTTCCCATGCCCCATTTCTGCGTTACATTAATATCAAATAAACTATTACCATCTGGTTGTAATACACTTATACCTACTACGCTTTTCATATTATCTTCTACAATATCTACTGTTGATTTTTCTTGTGAAGCAATAACTGTATTATTTTTTTCTGCTTCATAAGAAAGTCGCTGTGTGTTAGAATTTTGATTTTCTCCTTGTACAAAATTAGGAACATATTGCATAACAATAACCGTGGCAAACGCTGTAATTCCAATTGTGAAAAGTGTTTTCCAAATACCATTTTTCTTTCTATTTTCATATAGATACATTTTTCTTCACCTCGTATCTATATTGTTGCCAAAAAATTTCCCTCTCATACTCCATAAAAAGTATTAAGAGGGAAATTTTTCTTGCTAGATTTATTTTTTGTAACACACAGTTAAATAAGCGTTATCTTCCGCATAATATCGCATATCAAAATCATATTTATCATAATCAATATTTTTATAATCGAAATTTGCTAAGCCTGTACCTTCACATTTTGATACTGCTTCTTTAATTGTCCAATATTTTGTAAAATCTTTTTCACTTTTTGCTTCATTTTTTTCTTTTTCATTTAACATTTTTTCAACTACTCTTGGTGAAATATCTCTTATCTCTTCTACATCAACACCAACTTCTACATTTGAAATCGCACATACTACTATATTTTTGGTATGACTAATATTAAAAAATATTTTTGGATTTTCTTTTAAAAATGGTTTTCCATATTCGTTATAAATAAATGTAGGCTTTTTCTCTATGCCATATTCCTCTTTTAAACCTTGGCAAAGCAAATAATATGCCATTGCACAAGCTTTTTTATCCTCTATTCGTTTATATTGATTTGCCTTTTCTCTTCGTTCTTTTGGCATCTCTTGTATCATCTCTTGCAAATTTTCTTCTGTAATCAATGAAAATTGATTAAATATATATAACATAGTAACCTCACTTGTTTAATAAATTTGTTAAGTCTTCTATAGTATGTAAATGCGTTAATTCCGTATCTGGTATTTCTACATGAAACTTATCTTCAATTTCGCAAGATAAATCCACAACATCATAAGACGACAATCCCAAATCTTTTACTAAATCACTTTGTTTTGTAATACTTTCTTTTGGAATTCCTTGATAATTACTAATTAATTCAATAACTTTTTCTTCCATACTCTTCTCCTTTTAATTAAAAAACCAACAATGAAATTAGGCAATTATTTACCAATCTTCTAATTCGCAAAAGAATTGAGGTAATTTCTAGGCGGACAAACGAGGAAACCGGAGGCGTACGTGTGGTACGTTGAGGATTTCCGATGTGAAGTCCAACAACGAAATTACCCAATTATTTTGCGAATTAATATTTACGCTTAATCTTCTTCGTAGTAGTCTTCTCAAACTCCGTATCTCTTAGTTTATAGTAATGTATTTGTTTATATGCTGGTTGTTTTCTATTGTAACGTTCCATTAATTCATCGAAATAAACTTTTTTATCTTCAATATTATTTTGCGTTAAAAATTCTTGATTTGGATAAATTTCTGCTGATATGTGTCCTTCTTCTTCATATACTAAAACTTCACATACTGCATCTTCTTGTGATAAAGCAAGTTCTAATTCTTCGGGATAAATATTTTTACCATTGTCTAATATTATAATGTTTTTCTTTCTACCAGTGATATATAAAAAGTTATCTTTATCTAAATATCCAATATCGCCAGTTCTAAAGTAGCCATCTTCAGTCATTACTTCTTTTGTTTGCTCTTCTTGGTTAAAATACCCTTTCATAACTATAGCGCCGTTTACTAAAATTTCGCCTTCATTTTCGCCTGGTTTAGAATCTATTTTTACATTTATTCCTTCTAAAACAGGGCCTACACTACCATCTTTAAAATATTTATTACGATTTACTGATACAATTGGAGAACATTCTGTAATTCCATATCCATTTAAAAGGTTAATTCCTATCTCACGAAATGCTTTTACATACTTTTTATCTAGTGCTGCTCCACCGCAAATAATCATTTGTAATCTTCCACCAAATCCTGATATAACACTACCAAAAAATTCTTTTCTACCATCAATCCCACAAGATAATAAAGCATTACTAATTTTAATCATTTTTTCTAATAATTTATCTTTGCCTTTTTCTCTTGCTGTAGCCCATATCTTTTTATAGAAAGCTTCTACCATCATAGGTACAACTATCATAACTTCCGGACTATAATTAACCATATCTTTATTAATTCGTTTTAAGCTTTTGTTAATATAGGTTGTATGTCCAACATTAATCATGCAAAGCACGTTTGCAGTAAATGCAAATGTGTGATGAAGAGGTAATACTAATATAGAATTTCCAGGTAGCAATAAATTTCTCGAACTCTTACAAGTATCTTCACACAAATTTAAATGTGTAAGCATAACACCTTTTGCAACGCCAGTTGTACCTGACGTATAAATAATAGCTGCTAAATCATCTTTATCGATAGTTAGTCTGTTAAATGTTTCAGGATGTTTTTGATATTCTTTTTTCCCTTCTTGCAGATACTTTTCCATTTCAGTTTGCATATTTATTTTTTTTGCTTTGCAATCTATGTCTTGATGTAAATTAGTATGAAATAAAATTTCACATTCCGTTTCTTTTAAAATATTTTCTATTGACTCTTTTGATAGATCCTTATCAATTGGTACTATAATATTTCCGTGTGCAAACTGTTGCTAAATATGCTAAAATCCATTCATATGAATTTTCGCCCACTACAGCAATTCTTTTTTTAGTACCAGTTAGTTTCATTAGTTCGGTGCCTAACCATTTAATATCTTCTCCTAATTGAAAATATGTCTTTGCATATAGTCTTGCGTCATCTTCATAAGCAAATGCTATTTTAGGTGCATATGCCTCCGCAAAATAAAGCATAAACTCTTTTAAGTTATAAAATAATTTAGCTCTGTAAAATGGATAATCTTGATTTCTCATATTCATTTCTCCTATCTTATCAAATCAATTTGTTTGATATATTTTTCATTAATTTCACTCCACTTGTAACCTAACTTTTCTAAAATAGCATTTGTCTTTTCTGATTTTATATTTACTACCATTTTGGAAGGATTATCTAAAATTCCGGCTAGATACATTACAACAAATTGCACTTCTTCGTCATTTCCTTTTTTTCTAAGCTTCTCATATACTACATTCATCGGTTTTATTTCTATATCAAATAACGTTCTAAAATATGTTTCAAGTGTTGGGCTATTTGTACTTATCAAATGATAAATATTATTCGTTTTTTCTTTTAACATTAACAATATAATTGCTCTTGCTAAATCATCAACTGGAGAAATTGCAATGTCTTCATTCGCTAATTCTGTTGGAAATTCTTTTATCTTTCCAATTACTTTAGTAATAATATATAAATCATTTTCTTCAAAATTTTCTTGAAATACTCCATCTGTTGTACGCCATGTTAAATTTGGCAAACGATAAATACTAGCATTAACTCTCATTTCACGTATGGCTTTAATAATTTCTTTTTCTGCTAAGTATTTACTATATGCATAAACATTATCTTTATATTTTTGCCCTATATAAAGTTCATCTTCATCAAATTTTGGATAATCTACAGTTTGTTTTGTTAAAATATCTCCCGATACACTCATTGTAGAAATATGATGTAATTTTGCCATAGCTTTTTCTGCAAAGCGTAAAATATTGCATGTGCCAATATAATTAATGCTTTTAGAATCTTCCCACGAGCAGAAATGCGATACGTTTGCTGCAGAATGTAAAATATCACTCACTTCGTCTACTAACTGATTATAAATTTCTTCTGCTAATCCCAAATTGTCTTTTGTTAAATCTCCTATTACTGTAATAATTCTATCATTATTTTGTGGAATTGTCGTATATTTTTTCAAATATCTTTCCCATTTTTTTGGATTTCGAATCAAACAATAAATTTTCTTATCAGTTTTATTCCATAATTCTTGTATTAAATGAATTCCTAAAAATCCAGTGGCACCTGTTACTAAAACGCTACCATTTTCTTTTCCTTCAATTGTAATTCTTTTAATATCAGATACATTACGATATTTATCATCATCAGCTTCAGCATCATCTTCTTGAGTGTAATGTTCAAGAAAACTAGCAATATCTCGAATAGTTCTATTTTCATAGAAATCTTTTACTCTTATATTAAATCCTAATGCTGAAAGATCTGTCATCAATGTAACAACACCAAGAGAAGTTAACCCAGCCGTTAACAAATCTGTTACTACACTAACCTTTTCTCTCTTTAATATTTTTTGCACACATTCTTGAATCTTAAATTCCATTTCATTTTGTGGTGCTACATATTGCTCATCTATTTGCAAAATAATCTGTGGTAATGCTTTCCTATCTGCTTTTCCATTTGCATTTAATGGCATCTCATCTAATTGCATATAGTAGGTTGGCACCATATAATCAGGCAATGTCTTTGCAAGTTCTTTCTTTAACTTTTCAACAGCAATTTGTTCTTTTGCTGTAAAATAAGCACATAGATTTTTTTCACCAGCTATTTCTACCACAGTTACTACAGATTCTCGAATGTTGGGATATTTCATCAATGCTGTTTCAATATCTCCTAATTCCACACGTAGTCCCCTAATTTTAATTTGATAATCTATTCTGCCTAAATATTCAATATTTCCATCTGATTGGTAACGTGCTAAATCACCTGTTTTATACATAGTAGGAAAATCATAATAAGGATTTTTTACAAATTTTTGTTTTGTTAATTCTTCTCTATTAACATATCCATTACCAACTAGTACACCACTAATATGCAATTCTCCGCTAGCTCCAATAGGAAGTAGCTTTCCAGCTTTATCTAAAATTAATAGCTGCGTATTATCTATTGGTTTTCCAATTGGTATATTATCAGGAATGTACTCTGGATTACAATCATAATATGATACATCTACAGTACATTCTGTCGGTCCATATAAATTATGAAGCGTTGTATGATTTTCTTTTAATATTTGATAAAATTTTTTTACTTGTTCGCTTTGCAAAGCTTCTCCGCTAGCAAATACATAACGCAATGTTTTCAATTTTGAAATAAGCATTGGATTTGCATGTAAATATTCCAAAAAAGCATTTAACATAGAAGGTACAAAATGCATATGCGTTACTTTCCCTTGCTCAACCGCTTCTATAATTTCACGCGGATCTTTATGACCTTCTGGAACTAATATTTTCAAACTTCCACCATACATACTCCACCAAAACAATTCCCATACAGAAACATCAAATGTATATGGTGTTTTTTGCAAAATAACATCTGTTTCTTTTAAAGGATATTTTTGATGCATCCATTGAATTCTATTAATAACAGAATGATGTGGTATCTGTGCACCTTTCGGTTTTCCTGTAGAACCAGAAGTATAAATGATATATGCTATATCAGTTGGTTTAGCTTTTACGCTTGGATTTTTTTCACTATATTTTTTATAATCAAATGTATCTAAAAATACTTTTTGCATTTCTTTTGGAAGTCTATCTTCCCACTTTTTCTGTGTTAAAATTAAAGGCGCTTTGCTATCTTCTAACATAAAAGCTATTCGCTCTTCTGGAAAATGAGGATCCATTGGCATATATGCACAAGTAGCTTTTTGTATAGCATATAGTGCAATTAACATTTCAAATGAGCGTTCTGCCATAACACCAATAATAGTTTGCTTTATATTTTGAGAAAGAATATAATTCGCAAGTGAGTTTACTTTTTCATTAAACTCACGATATGTCATAGTATTTCCCTCAAATGAAAGTGCTATCTTATCTGGAGTTTTTTCCGCTCTTTCTTCCAAAAATTCATATATGCATTTATTATTTGGATATTCTTTTTTAGTATTATTAAAATCAAATAATAATTGTTTTTTCTCTGCATCAGTAACAATTTCAATATCAGAAAAAAGGATTTCTTCTTTTTCTAAAATTTGTTCTATCATATGCAAAAGTCTTTGATATATTTTTTCAATTTCTTCTGGAGTGAATGCTTTCTTTCGATAATCAAAATTAAGATGTAATTCTCCAGTTTGACTAATATCATCTATATTCAGCATAAAGTTTAATTCTGCATAGCCATTAAAGTTCCAATGAACTGCATAATCAAAATTGTCCGAGCGTGTCATCTGTGCATTTTGATATGATACCATTAAATCGTAAAGATTTGATTGATCATGCTTTTTTCTAATTGTTTCCATGATTTTAGCAAACGGATATTTCTGATGTCTAAATAACTGAAAATGTTCTGTTCCAATACGATTACATAAAGATATAAATGTTTCATTCCAATCTAATGAAATAGTTAGTGGCAAAATTGTATTAAACATTCCTACTGTATTTTTTTCTTTAATACCACTACGATTTACCACAAGTG
>CANQLS010000067.1 GCA_947624765.1 uncultured Clostridia bacterium | reverse complement strand
ATTCAAAACTTGTACGAATACGCTTCACAATATGGAGGAATGTTTAGTATTTGGGTAGGAGCAGAACTTTCAATAAAAAATTTAGAAGTAAGTGGAGAAATCATCAGCGAGGGAAGTGCTGGCGGTATTGCTTTGGATGCAACATTGCTGGAAAATTGTATTTCGAGAGTTAATATAAAAGCGAAAGGCGATGCTGTTGGTATTAATAATAGAGGAAGTATAATACATTGTCAGAATTACGGTAATATAGAAGGCGGCGAATATGTTTTTGGAATAACTAGTGGAGGAGAAGCTATAGATTGTCAGAATTATGGTAATATAATTGGAACTCAAATTGTTGGAGGAATTGGAGGAAGCCAAGCAACGAATTGTCAAAATTATGGAGAGGTAAAAGGAAATAGATATGTAGGAGGAATTAATGGAAATGCCGGTACATTATTGAATTGCAAAAACTATGGAAAAATAGAAGGAAATACTTATGTAGGTGGGATTAACGGGGCAAATGCGACAGTAATAAATTGTGCTAATTATGAATATATACTCGGAACAGATTATACGGGGGGAATTCAAGGATATGGTAGTGGTACCATGATTATTAATTCAATGAATTATGCCGATGTAGGGAAGCGGAAGTATTGGTTCATCTGGTGGAATAATAGGAGTTCGGAGGATATGATTGTATTCAAATTAACTGTTGTAATTTTGGAAACATAATAGGTTCTTATAGTACTGGTGGTATTTTGCGGACAAGTTCAATCAGTAGCCGGCAAAATTGAAAATTGTTATTCTGTTGGAGAAATTGAAACGGACAGATACAAGCGGTGGAATTTTAGGCATAGGAGGAAGTAGTAGCTATTTAGGAAATTGCTATTGGCCAGAAGAATTGAATATACAAATTTGTGGTTATACAGGGGTTCAAGTTACTGATTCAACAGCATATCCATTGTCATTTATGCAAAGCCAAGATTTTGTTGATATTTTGAATACTTATGTTGAAACTTATAATGCAGAACATGGTGAAGATGAGGATTTTGTGGAATTATTAACCTGGAAGTTAGATAGCAAAACAGGATATCCGATTTTAGAAAGCATTAGTGAATAGTTAATATTGAATAATGAATAGTGAATAGTTGTATGTGTTTTGAAGATGTTCCATTACAGCAACGGTTCACTATTTTTTAAACTTTGTCTTGCTATTTTATTTTATTATTGGTACAATTATGTCATAAAATAAGCGAAGGAGAAAGAAAGATGCAAAAGAAAAACGCTGAAACCGTTGCGGTTCTACACACACACACACACACACACATTTGTTTTAATTAAAATTAATAATTCGGAATAGAAGTTATTAAAAACGTAATAAATAATGAATAGAGAATGGTGAATAATTGGCCCATACGATAGTTTGGCGACTAATTATTACAGTATCATTTCCTGTTTGTTGTTTATTATGTTTTTTTATCGTATTTAAAAAAATTTATAGAAAACTAATTGAAATGGTTAGAATATATTGATAGAATGTTCTTGTACACACACAAATATTAAGTATCTTTAAATAAAAAATAAAAGAAAGGAACGAAAAAAATGAAACAAAAAGGAATTTCATTGATAGCGTTGATTATAACAATTATTGTAATAATAATTTTAGCAGTGATTACTATTTTCGGCGTAAATGGAGTAGTTGAGAAGGCAAGGGAAGCGAAGATATTACAGGAGATATCGAATGAAAAAGAAATAGTTAGCGCTGGAGTTGTACAAGCTAAGAAAGGAATTAATAGTTTTAATGAAGAAACATTAGGCAAAGCAATTGATAACATTGCAGGAATAGACGAAACTTATGTGTTTGAAGATAGCGACAATTTAGCAGTGCAATTTAAGAAAAGTGAAAGATATTATCTTGTGGATAAAGATGGAATAATAGAAGGACCAGTTTATTCAATAGAAGATGAATATGCAGGAGATATTACGAAGAATGGAAAATATGATGGAAGTGAAGATAAGCCATTTCAAATTAATTGCATCGAAGACTTGGTTGCTATTGCTATAATGTCACATGGTGGAAACTCAGAACTAGGGTTAGAGAATAACAATTTTAATAGAAAGTATATAGAACTAACGAGGTCGTTAGATTTTCAATCTATACTTTCATATAACGATTATACAACAGATAAATATGGAGATTTAAATACGGATCGGAGTAGAGGAAGATATAAAAACAGAGTTAACCAAAACAGATGAGGGATGCATTGGATTTTTACAAATTGCTAATTTTTATGGAATATTTGATGGAAAAGGAAACAAGATTAAAAATTTATATGAAAATGTTCCGAAAGATGGTGGCTTATTTGCATCTTTTCCACGTTTTACATCGGCTAAAATTTTAAATTTAGAAGTAACAGGAGAAATCATCTGTGCTGGTGATTTATGCGCTGGCATTGTGGCAGCGATGCCAGAAGGAGGCACTGTGGAGAATTGTATATCAAGAGTTAATATTCAATCGACTGGAGATAATGTTGGAGGAATTACTGGATATAATGGCACAGTAAACAATTGTCAAAATTATGGTAATTTAGTTGGAATTGAAAAGGTAGGAGGTGTTTGTGCAAGCGGAGGATTTGTGACAAGTTGCATTAATTACGGAGAAATAAAAGGAAGTAAGGATGTAGGTGGAATTGGTGGTTTTGTTCATTCTATAATTAATTGTAAAAATTATGGGATAGTGAGTGGTACAACAAATTATGCAGGAGGAATTGTAGGACGTTGCACATATCGATTGAATCAATGTATCAATTATGCCAAAATCAGTGGAAATGATCAGGTTGGAGGAATTGAAGGTGACCATTGGGGAAGGACACTCAACTGTATAAATTATGGTAATGTAGAAGGAAATCTAGAGAGTGTGGGTGGTATTTTGGTGGTGGAACTTCAACGGATATACTGATTAATTGTTGTAATTTTGGAAATGTGAAAGGAAAAAGGACTGGAGGCATAGGCGGTATATTTGGTTATACACAAAATGAAGTTAGTAAGATTATCAATTGTTATTCAGTAGGAGAATTAGAAGCAATCAATATGAAAGGTGGGATTTTGGGTGCTAAATCTGGTTATGGAACTCATTATATAGAAAGTTGTTATTGGCCAGAGGAATTTAATCTGCCGGCTGGAACAAGCGTCGTAGATGAAAGCTGGGGGATTTTATCCATTGATGAGAACTCAAAATCATTACCATTGGCAACTATGCAAAGCACAAAATTTGTTGATATTTTGAATACTTATGTTGAAACTTATAATGCAGAACATGGAGAAGATGATGATTTTGTGGAATTATTAACCTGGAAGTTAGATGAAAAAACAGGGTATCCGATTTTAGAAAATATTAGTGAATAGTTGTGTGTGATTTGGTATTCAGTTTGTATAATTTTTTGTAGTTCATTAACAAATTATACAAAAAGAAAGAATTTTCTTTATGGCGGCCAATGGCCGCCGCTACATGAACACAGACACAATTTTGAAGTAAAACTATTAATTCATTGTGTTTTTTTAATTTTTCTGTTGACAATTTTAATAAAATTGTATATGATGAATTAGCACTCGAAAGTGAAGAGTGCTAATTATGTTTTTTTATGTAATATTTTGAAGGAGGTCTTTTTTATGATTAAACCATTACAAGACAGAGTTGTATTAAAAATGGTAGAAAATGAAGAAACAACGAAAAGCGGAATCGTGTTGGCCGCAAATTCAAAAGAAAAACCACAAGTAGCAATAGTTGTTGCAGTAGGACCAGGTGGAATGATAGATGGAAAAGAAGTAACAATGCAGGTAAAGGTAAATGATAAAGTTATTTTTGCAAAGTATGCTGGTACAGAAGTTAAAGTGGATGGCGAAGAATATATTGTTGTAAGACAAAATGATATTCTTGGTGTTATCGAAGGTTAGTTTAGATTTGTAATGAGAAGGGAGATAATTTTATGTCAAAAGAAGTTATTTATGGAGAAGATGCCAGAAAGGCTTTAGAAAAAGGTATTAATGAACTTGCTAATACTGTAAAAGTAACACTTGGTCCAAAGGGCAGAAATGTTGTATTGGATAAAAAGTTTGGAACGCCATTAATTACTAACGATGGTGTTACAATTGCGAAAGAAATAGAGTTGGAAGATCCTTTTGAAAATATGGGAGCACAATTAGTAAAAGAAGTTTCTACAAAAACTAATGATGTTGCTGGTGATGGAACTACTACTGCTACTGTGCTTGCACAAGCAATGATACATGAGGGAATTAAAAATGTAGCTGCTGGTGCTAATCCAATGATAATGAGAAAAGGTATTGAAAAAGCAATTGATGTAGCAGTAAATGCTATTAAAGAAAATAGTACAAAAATAAATGGTAAAGAAGATATTGCAAGAGTTGCATCTATTTCGGCAAATGATGAGAATATTGGTAATTTAATTGCTGATGCAATGGAAAAAGTTTCAAATGACGGTGTTATTACTATTGAAGAATCTAAAACTATGGGTACAAATTTGAGTGTTGTAGAAGGTATGCAATTTGATAGAGGATATATTTCTCCATACATGGTTACTGATACTGATAAAATGGAAGCTATTATGGATGATCCATATATTTTGATTACTGATAAAAAGATTTCTAATATTCAAGAAATTTTACCGATTTTGGAACAAATTGTACAACAAGGAAAGAGATTTGTTATTATTGCTGATGATGTTGAGGGTGATGCTCTTACAACACTTGTACTTAATAAATTGAGGGGAACATTCCAATGCGTTGCTATGAAAGCTCCTGGCTTTGGTGATAGAAGAAAAGAAATGCTTCAAGATATTGCAACGTTAACTGGTGGTGAAGTTATTACAGAAGAGTTAGGATTGGAATTGAAAGATGTACAATTAACACAATTAGGTAGAGCAAGACAAGTTAAGGTTGAAAAGGAAAATACTATAATTGTAGATGGTGCTGGTGATAAGGAAGCAATTAATCAAAGAGTAAAACAAATTAGAAATGAGTTAGAGAAAACAGAGTCTGAATTTGATAAAGAAAAATTACAAGAAAGACTTGCAAAACTAGTTGGTGGTGTTGCTGTTATCGAAGTAGGTGCTGCTACTGAAACAGAAATGAAGGAAAGAAAATTAAGAATTGAAGATGCTCTTTCTGCTACTAGAGCTGCTGTTGAGGAAGGTATTGTAGCTGGCGGTGGTACAGCGTATGTTAATGCAATTCCAACTGTAGAGAAATTGCTTGATGAAACAGAGGGCGATGAAAGAACTGGTGTAAAGACTGTCCTAAAAGCATTGGAAGAACCAGTAAAGCAAATTGCATTTAATGCCGGTTTGGAAGGAAGTATTATTTTAGATAAAGTAAAGCAAAGTCCTGTTGGTGTTGGATTTGATGCATTAAATGAAAAGTATGTTGATATGAAGAAAGAGGGAATTATTGATCCAACAAAAGTAACTAGAAGCGCTCTTCAAAATGCAGCAAGTGTTGCTGCTATGGTATTGACAACAGAAAGTTTAGTTGCTGATAAGAAAGAGAAAAACAGTTGTGGCTGTAATGATCATGCCCAAATGCCAGGCGGAATGGAAGGTATGTATTAAAAAGTAGTTGCAAGTATTATGTAAATGTGATAAAATAGGTTTGGAAAATAGAGAAATCTATATCCATACAAATAATTTTGTGGGAGGAGATTGGCATGGTTTAGGATTTCAAGGCGACAACGGTAACAAAACTCATTAAAAAAGAAAAATGGAGGAAAGACAACATGGATATGCCTGAAAGCGTGGAAAAACTCTTGGAAGATAATCTGAAATTAGCGAACTTCGTTGCGAAAAGCTATCTAGACTGTGGCATTGAAGAAGAGGATATAAAATCAATTGCCAAGCTGGGGCTGCTAAAAGCGGCCTACAGATATGAACCTGAAAAAGGGTATGCGTTTTCGACTTTTGCAGTTCGTGTTATGCAAAATACAATAATGCATGAATTGCGGAAAAGTCGTGCAGTAATTCGGAAGGCGGACCGTCAAGCAGTGTCGCTTGATGCTCCGCTACCGTTTGATACCGGATATGCGACGCTTCAAGACATTATCCCAGATAGGGATTCTTGTTTTGAAGAGAAAATCGAGGAGAGAAATCTCCTTGATGCAACGATTACGGACATACTCAATGTATGCCCTAGTAAGCATTGCATAGCGCTTTTGCTAACGGCTTTGGGTATAAACCAAACCGATATCGCCAATATTTTTGGCGTAAGCCAATCAGCTGTTTCAAAGGTTCTCTTAAGGGCGAAAGAAGCCATTGGAGGAGTGCAAGCTCAAAAGTCGCAAAGCAACAATAGTATGACGTTTATGACTAACGATAGTGAATATCAGTTAGTTATAAATGAAACCCAACACTGTAAGTGGTCGCTTTTGCACATGCTGCAAAAGGCGAAAGAATTGAAGTGTCATATTACTATTTCTGAAAAAGAAGTAGTAATTAGGATGCCTAGAGATGAGCGGGCATTCAAATTTTTAGTAATGCTCATCAATGAACTAGAAGAGTACGATTACGATGTTGATACTCTTCTGAACAAAGAAGCGACGATTTGAAAGGGAAAAAGAGGTACGAATTTAAAAGTTCGTATCTCTTTTGTTTGACTTTTAATTGGGATTTTAGTATGCTATAAGCAGATATGTTGACTATTGACTCAATGTTTGGAGGATATTTATGTTTGCAGAAATTATTATGAATTCGTCTACAAGTGATTTGAATAGAACTTTTGATTACCACATTCCTGACGGATTATCTGTTTCTATTGGTAATCGTGTTTTGGTTCCGTTTGCGGCTAGAAAGAAATTAGAGATAGGTTATGTTATAGGGTTAAAAGATAATTCTGAATTTAAATGCAAGGATATTGCTGAAGTAGTTGATGTAGCTTTTGATGCAGAAAGATTAAGATTAGCTAAATGGATGGCTCATAGATATTTTTGTAACTTATCGGATACACTTAAACTATTGGTTCCGCCAGGAACACAAAATCAATTAGGAAAGGTAAAGCCAAAAAAAGAAAAGTGGGCTTCGCTTGTAGATGATGTTGATTTGAATGCTTTTAAGTCGGATAAACAAAAAAGGATTGTTTCATTTTTAGAGGATAATGATGAAGTGCCTGTTTCGGAACTTTTATTATTTACAGATACAACTTCAGCTGTTTTAAAAACACTAGAGAAAAATGGTATTGTTAGATTGCAAGATGTTGAAGTTAGAAGAAATCCTTTTGCAAATAAAGAGATTGAACGAACAGTTCCTTTTGCTTTAACTGAGGAACAAAAAGCAGTATTAAATGCAATTAATATTCATAGTTTTAAAAAGTATTTATTGCATGGTATTACTGGAAGTGGAAAGACAGAAGTTTATTTGCAATTAATTGAAAAGGTTATTTTAGAAGGGAAAAATGCGATGGTGCTTGTGCCTGAGATTTCTTTAACTCCACAAATCACAAATCGATTTTTAGCTAGGTTTGGTGATTGTATTGCGATTTTGCATAGTCGTTTATCTATTGGCGAAAGATATGATGAATGGAAGAAAATTCAAGAGGGAAAATGCAAAATTGTGATTGGGGCTAGAAGTGCTATTTTTGCACCATTAGATAATATTGGTGTTATTATTGTTGATGAAGAGCATGATAGTTCGTATAAATCTGAAACAACGCCAAGATATGATGCAAAAGAAGTGGCAGAGGAACTTGGAAAAGCATATGATATACCAGTGCTTTTTGGAAGTGCTACACCAGATATACGAAGTTATTATGAAACGCAAAATGGTGATATGCAATTATTAGAGTTAAATCATCGTGTTTCTAATGCTAGTTTGCCAGATGTAGAAATTGTGGATTTGCGTGATGAGTTGGCTAATGGTAATAAAACTGTTTTTAGCCGAAAATTGTATGAGGAAATTCAGCGAAATTTGGCAAATAAAGAGCAAACTATGTTATTTTTGAATAGAAGAGGTTATTCTACTTTTGTTATATGTAGAGATTGTGGATATGTAGTAAAATGTCATAAATGTGATG
>CANQLS010000066.1 GCA_947624765.1 uncultured Clostridia bacterium | reverse complement strand
TGTTCCAAGATGAAGTAACGGATACTCCAGTAATTGCGGTAGCACCAGGAATTGTAAAAGAAGTTGCTGTAAGACCGGGTGGCGGATTTTGCGTAAAGGTAGCACATACTCGAGATGGCGAAACTGTTGTTACTAATTATTTGCACATGAAGAGATGGCCAAAAGTTCAAGAGGGAGAATATGTAGGTGCTGGTGCTATATTGGGATATGAAGGAACTACGGGTGGAAGTGCTGGTGTGCATTTACATTTCGAACTTACAGCACCAAAGCGAGTTGATCAAGCGGTGGATACGCAAGTTGTATATCCGATACCATATTTATATCCGTTCTTCTCTCCATTCTATTATGAAGAAAAGGCAGCAGAGACAAATTATAGTATGGCTGATAAATATATGTCGGTTATTCGTACAGTATATCCATATGGAGAAAAAGTTGGTGAGGGTATTAATTTATCAGTACCTCTTCAAGCTCATCAAGTACCTGCTAGAGAGGGTTATTATATTAATCAGGTAGAGGAAGATGAAAACGGCTTTGTTAAAATTAAAAACTATGTACCAACTTTACCGTTATTAGATAACTCAACTGATTTACCACTTTCAACTGATCAAACTTTATCTCAAAAAGCTATATTATCACCGTCAGATATGAGTGGACATCATATAGCTGGAGCTAGCACAGAGTTTAAAACAGATGTAAAAACATTAGAAATATATTATCATCCAACTTTCTTGAAAATAGTTGCTAGATTTTGGGGATATATTTATACTGGAGATATTACATTTGATAAATATATTTGGGATAACCCAACTAAAGAAGGAACAGGTAAGCCTCTAGCGGGTGATGGTGGCTTCAATTACACAGCTAAGCAATGGGCACAACTTGAAAATTTATTATCTAAAAGAGTAAATAAAGCAGGATTTGGTTCAAGAGCGGGTGTCGTTGCGGCTGCAAGATTTTTAGCAGGTTTACCAGTTTCAATCCCATATTTGGGACAACAACCAGGCACAACTGGAGAAAATGGTGAAATTCAAACCGATGTTGGAATTTATGCTAAAAGAGGCTTAAATCCAACTTGGGGACAACGAGTTATGATGGGTGGAATTGTATTTGATAAAAACGGTTTTGACTGTACTGGATACGTAAATTGGTGTTTAATTAATGGTGGCGTAGAGCCAGAAGGATATAATGGCACTAATGGATATGGTTCTTCACCTACATGCTCTACTAGAGAAGCCATTGATAATGGCACATTACAACCAGGTGATCTTATATTTGATGCTGGTGGACATTTCCATGTTGGAATTGTTATTGGTATAGATGATACTAATGTGTATGTTGCTGAAGAAAAGGGACTTGGATTGAGAATTTGTATAATTGATAAGGCAACAGGAAATGTTTATACAGGCTCTAGTGATGATCCAGAGGGTAATATAAATGGGGGCATAGGTCCATTAGCTCAAGTAAAACTAATGGATTACCCGGCCGAAGGAAAAATGGAGCTTATTAATGATGATTGGTATTATGCAGATGAAAGCTTACGTGCTAATTGGTAAAAATCTTTGTATAGAGGTAGATGAATTAAAGTCTACCTCTATATTTTTTTATGCAATAAAAAATGCTTATTTATTGTGCTTTTTTAAATAATTTTAAGCACATTGCAATTAATACAAGTGTTGTTATTACTACAAAGAATAAATTTCCACTTTCTCCAGCTGGGTAAATATTATGGTATTGATAACTAAAAGTTTCTATTATATCCCAATTAAAAAATGTAGTATATTTCATGAAAAGATAAGCTAGCACACTAGCAAAAATGCCATGTAATAATTTACCAAATAAATAAGGCTTCATAGATAAATCTGTCTTGGCTATGATGCTACAAGTTTGCATATGAACAGAAAACCCACCAAAGCCTAATACAAATGCAACAACGGATAATAATTTTGAATATGGAATATTTTCTAGTGTTGACAAAGTTTTTGCGCCACTTGTTACTTCTAAAATACCTTTTAATATACCGCTAGAAGTAGAAAAAGGAATATCAAAAACGCTTAGAAATTTTTCTATAATACTTTGAAAAAATTGCATAATACCAGTATTTTGAAAAACATCACCTAACACAGCAAAAAATACTATATATCCACAAATCAGAAGTAAAGTGCTCACACTATTTTTAATAGCTTCACCCATCATAATACCTAATTCTGAAATATGAAATGTGTCTTTTTGATTGGCAGTTTTACTAGTTTGTGGTATAATATGTTCAGTGTTATCATTTTTATGATAATTACGAAAAACAATACCAACGAGTAGAGCGGCTAGAAAATGAGTGATGAGAAGAAGCAGCCCAATTTTGGCATCACAAAACATACCAACACCTACAGAACCTAAAATAAAAAGTGGTCCTGATGTATTAGTAAAAGCAAGTAATCTTTCTGCTTCAACCTTAGTACATAACTTTTCTTCTCTTAAATCTGCCACCATTTTACTACCTACTGGATATCCTGAACTCATACCCATAGCAATAGCAAAGGCACCACTACCAGGAACATTAAATATAGGTCGCATAATAGGCTCTAATACTCTACCGATGACATTCATAAAATTAGTTTTTTTCAAAAGTTCAATACCAATAAAAAATGGGAATAAAGATGGCACAACATTATTAACCCATAACATAAAACCTGTATGAGCACTTTCAAAAGATGATTTTGAAAAAACAATTAATAAAATTAAAAAAAGAAAAATAAGGCAAGGAAAAATATAACGTTTTAACTTTACAACGTGCATTTCCACCTTAGAAAATGGCAATAAAATAAAGATAATGCCTAAAATCAAAAATAAGAAAAAATAAAACATATTATCACCTAATAAATATATATTGAAGAAAGGACAAAAGTATGATTATTTCTAAAGATTGGAAAGAATATGAATTATTGGATATGGCAAATGGAGAAAAATTAGAACGTTGGGGAGACATATATTTAATTCGACCAGATCCGCAAATTATATGGACAAACAAATCAAAGCCAGAATTATGGAAAAAGGCACATGCCCACTATCATAGAAGTAAAACAGGTGGTGGCGAATGGGAATATTTAAAAAAGGTACCTGAAAGTTGGCAAATTCATTATAAAGATTTTACTTTTAATTTAAAACCGATGGGGTTTAAGCACACTGGATTGTTCCCAGAGCAAGCCATAAATTGGGATTTCATGAGACAAAAAATTCAAAATGCTAATCGTGAAATTAAAGTATTAAATCTTTTTGCTTATACTGGAGGTGCAACCATTGCTTGTGCTTCAGCTGGGGCGTCTGTATGCCATGTAGATTCTTCAAAAGGTATGACTGCTTGGGCAAAAGAAAATGTACAATCTTCAAAATTATCAGAAAAACCAATTCGTTTCATTGTTGATGATGTTATAAAATTTGTTCAACGTGAAATTCGTAGAGGCAACCGATATGATGCTATTGTGATGGATCCACCTTCATATGGAAGAGGAGCCAATGGGGAAGTATGGAATATTGAAGAGAGTCTATATACATTATTAGAATTATGTACGCAAGTTCTATCTGATAATCCGTTATTCTTTTTAATTAATTCATATACTACTGGATTAGCACCGACGATACTATCAAACTTGTTAACTTTAACGATAAAAAAGCCAGGTAAAGTATCATGTGGAGAGATTGGATTACCGATGAAGGATAGTAAGTTGATTTTGCCGTGTGGGATATATGGTAGATGGGAAGAATAGAAGAATCGAAATAATTGGACAATTTCGTTGACGGACTTCACACTGGACTACTTAACGTATCATATAAATTTTTGACGATTGTAGGTGAAAAAGGAAAATGAATAAGCTAAATGTTATTTATGAAGATAATCATATTATTGTTGTAGAAAAGTTAGTTAACGTACCATCACAAGCAGATAAGACAGGTGATGTTGATATGATAACACTTGTAAAAGAATATTTGAAAGATAAATATAATAAGCCTGGTAATGTATATTTAGGCTTAGTGCATCGCTTAGATAGACCAGTTGGAGGAATAATGATTTTTGCTAAAACTTCTAAAGCTGCTAGTAGATTATCTGAGAGTATAAGAGAAAAAGATTTTCAAAAAATTTATTTGGCAGTTGTGAATGGAAAATTCTTAAAATTAAATCAAGAAGAAGTTTTGGAAGATTATTTATATAAAGATGAAGCATTAAATAAAACAAAAGTTGTAAGCAAAGAAAAGTCAGGAGCAAAATTGGCCAAACTTCGTTATACTGTATTAGAAGAAAAAGATAATCTTTCATTAGTGCAAGTAACATTAGAAACGGGAAGACATCATCAAATCAGAGTACAATTTGCAAATTGTGGACATAGTTTGTATGGCGATCAAAAATATGGAAACGGTCCTAAAGATACGCAAATTGCATTATGGGCCTATCGTCTAACTTTTAAACATCCAGTAAAAGATGAAGAAATGACGTTTGTTTGTCCACCAAAGAAAATTGGAATATGGAGTAAGTTTTCTATTCCTAATTAATTTTGAGTAGGCTTTTTATTTCTCGCATTTTACGATATGTTGATTCGTACCCTAACTGATATAACTCCTCCAAATATTCAGTATCTAATAACCCAATTTTAGGATCTACCATTATTTTTATTAAACAATCTGCACCTTCTAAATCGCAAAGACTTGCTTCTCTTGATAAAATATTAATTGATGATTCAATAACATGCACCATATTAATACATTTACATGGTTGGTATGGTGTTTCAAAAATTATATTTACTACTTTATCGGCACCTAAATCTTTTGCTAATTTCCATGGGGTATTTTCTTTTAACCCACCGTCAATAAGTTCACTATCTTGAAATGAAACTGGTGCGAATATCCCCGGATATGCACTGCTAGCTTTAACAGCTGTACCAATATGAATATCATTAATATAATGAATATCAGGTGTTTTATGGAATAAAACATTCGTTGAAACAAAAGCTTGGACTGTGTTAGTATATAGATCTACACTAGGAATTCCGAAAGGAATGTTAATATCAGAAATATTATAAATATTTTTCTTTTTACAATATTCATTAACTAGCTTTTCAATTATTTTATTACTGCTAAAACCTTTAATAATAATTTTCCCTTGAGTTAAAATTCCAAAAATTAATTTAAAAATATTTTTATAATCTACATATTTAATTTTCTTTGCAAATTTTCTAAAAATATCAATTATTTCGTTAGAGGAATATCCAACTGCGTATAGAGTTGCTACAATACTACCAGAGGATGTACCTGTTATAACATCAAAATCAATCTTATTTTCCTCAAACGCTTTTAAAGCTCCAATATGTGCCACTCCCTTAATGCCACCGCCAGATAAAGCTAATCCTAATTTAGCCAAAAAACTCACCTCATTAAAAAATATGAGGTGAAATAAAAAAATATGATTTTTTAAAAGCTATCGTCTTTTTTCTGGCAAATAGTTCCTCGCAAATATTCTAAAGGTGGATATGCATCTTCAAATATTAGTTTATAACTTTCTAATGCTTGTTTGGCTAATCCAAATCGTTTATTTATCTCATTAATTCCATATTTTCCATCACCAATAATCGGTAAACCGATGTGGGCAAGATGAGCACGAATTTGATGAGTTCTGCCTGTTACTAGTTCTATTTCTAAAAGGGAAGTATTATTAGGGCGTTTTTCAATCAAACGATATTTTGTAATAATTTTTTGATAACCTTTTTTAGGTACATCAGAAATTATTACATTACTTTTCTTTGCGTCTTTAAAAAGATAAGCATATAACGTAGCACTTTTGTTTTTAGGTACCCCATATACTAATGCATGATAATATTTTTTCACCATACGTTCTTGTATCATTTTTAACATAGCATTTTCTGCCATCTCATTTTTAGCAAAAATCACAAGACCACTGGTATTTCTATCTAATCGGTGGCAAGGTTTTACATAAGAAAGTTGACAATGCTCTTTTACGAATTTATCAATACCAATATCATTCTTACTTGTTTGTACTAAAACACCTTGTGGTTTATCAACAATTATAATATTATCATCTTCATACAATATATTAAGAGAAAAGGTAGGAATTCCATACAAAATCTCATCTTTAATATAAACAGTTAAAATATCGCCTTCAGAAAGAGAAATATTTTCTTTGACACGAATATCATTTACACGAATATCTTTATTGCGAAGTGCTTTAAAAATCGTGTTAGATGAAAGATTATTAAATTTACTTTGCAGATAAGAAACCAATTTCTTACCCGAACCCGATTTTTCAACATTTATCTTAACCATAATGTATATATTATACAACCAAAAACACAAAAAATCAAATAAGGATTGTAAATTGACACTCGATAAATTTCCAGGATAATTATTTTAAGATATTTTCTGCTATATGCTTGTCAATTTTGGCGAAAAATGATACATTATAGGGGAGAAATATGAGTACAAAATCTTTGTGCTATTTAAGGAGGTTTTTTGATGATTTATTCAAGTGAAGTTGAAAAAATGTGTCCATTAGCAAAAGGTGCTAATCATGGACCTGCTCCAATTCCAGAAGAAGGAAAATGGGTGCAAGCTAAGGAGATTAAAGATATTTCAGGTTTAACACATGGTATTGGTTGGTGTGCTCCACAACAAGGTGCTTGTAAATTAACTCTTAATGTTAAAGATGGTGTTATTCAAGAGGCTCTTATAGAAACAATTGGTTGTAGTGGTATGACACATTCAGCAGCTATGGCAGCAGAAATCTTAACAGGAAAAACGATATTAGAAGCGTTAAATACAGATTTAGTATGTGATGCTATCAATACAGCTATGAGAGAATTATTTTTACAAATTGTATACGGAAGAACTCAAACAGCCTTTTCAGAAGGTGGTCTTCCAATAGGTGCTGGCCTTGAAGATTTAGGAAAAGGTTTAAGAAGTCAAGTAGGAACAATGTATTCTACAGTTAGTAAAGGACCAAGATATCTAGAGTTGGCAGAAGGTTATGTAACAGATATTGGTGTAAATAAAGATGGCGAAATTATCGGTTATAAATTCGTACATATGGGAAAAATGATGGATTTCATCAAAAAGGGAATGGATCCAAAAGAAGCAATTGAAAAAGCAACTGGTACTTATGGTAGATTTAACGAAGCGGATAAAGTAATAGACCCAAGATGTGAATAATTTGAAAAAATTTGATAGAAAGGTAGGAAATGAGATGGCATTATTTGAAAGTTATGAAAGAAGAATTGACCAAATCATACCAGTGCTTAATAAGTATGGAATTGAGTCATTAGAAGAAGCAAAGAAAATTTGCGATGATAAAGGAATTGATGTAGCAGGGATTGTAAGAGGAATTCAACCGATATGCTTTGAAAATGCTTGCTGGGCTTATACAGTAGGAGCTGCTATTGCTATTAAACAAGATATTAAGCTTGCTTCATATGCAGCAAAAGCAATAGGTGAAGGCTTACAAGCTTTTTGCATTCCAGGCAGTGTAGCCGATGATAGAAAAGTAGGATTAGGTCATGGAAATTTAGCTTCTATGTTATTAAATGAAAAGACAAAATGTTTTGCGTTCTTAGCAGGACATGAATCATTTGCAGCTGCAGAAGGAGCAATAGGCATTGCTAAAAATGCAAACAAAGTTAGAAAAGAACCATTAAAAGTTATTTTGAATGGTTTAGGAAAAGATGCTGCACAAGTTATTTCTAGAATTAATGGATTTACATATGTTCAAACAGAATTTGACTATTTCACTGGTAAACTAAGTATTGTAAGAGAAATCGCTTATTCTGATGGAGAACGTTCAAAAGTTAGATGCTATGGTGCGAACGATGTACGTGAAGGCGTTGCTATTATGCATTATGAAGATGTAGATGTATCAATTACAGGTAATTCTACAAATCCAACAAGATTCCAACATCCAGTTGCAGGTACTTATAAGAAAGAATGCTGGGAGAAAGGAAAAGTATACTTCTCTGTTGCATCAGGTGGTGGAACAGGAAGAACATTACATCCAGACAATATGGC
>CANQLS010000065.1 GCA_947624765.1 uncultured Clostridia bacterium | reverse complement strand
GAATGTGTTAATGGGGATAGTATGAGCGTATCTCAAAGGGTTACTCAAAACCAATGTTTTAGCTACTAACAGAGAGGAGAAAGAGAAAACAAATATGGAACTTTTGGAAGAAATCTTAGCAAAAGAGAACTTGAACAAGGCATACAAGAAAGTATATCAAAACAAAGGTGCTTCAGGAGTGGACGGAATAACAGTGGAGCAGGTTGGAGAATATATCAAAGAAAACAAAGAAAGAATATTAAATCAGATAAGAAAAAGAAGATATAAGCCACAACCAGTAAGGAGAGTTCAAATACCAAAAGAAAATGGCAAAATGAGAAACTTAGGAATACCAACAGTAATAGACAGAATAATACAACAAGCAATAGTGCAAGTAATAAGTCCAATATTTGAGAAGCAGTTTAGTGAAACAAGTTATGGATTCAGACCAGGCAGAAGCTGTGAGCAAGCAATAGTAAAAGCACTAGAATACCTAAATGATGGATATGACTGGATAGTAGACCTAGACTTAGAGAAATTCTTTGACACAGTAAACCAAGATAGATTAATAACAATAATAGGAAGAACAATAAAAGACGGAGATGTGGTGTCATTAATAAGAAAATATTTAAGTGCGGGAGTAATGGTAAATGGAGTGAAGCAAGCAACAAAAGTAGGAACGCCACAAGGAGGAAACTTAAGTCCATTGCTAAGTAACATTATGCTAAATGAATTAGATAAAGAACTCGAAGCAAGGAAACTAAATTTTGTAAGATATGCAGACGATTGTATTATACTTGTAAAAAGTGAAAAGGCAGCAGATAGAGTTTTAGTATCAATAACAAGATTTATTGAAAAGAAACTCGGACTAAAAGTAAATGCAGAGAAAAGTAAAGTAACAAGACCAACAGAAACAAAGTATCTTGGCTTTAGCTTTTGGCAGAAAAATGATAAATGGAAGCCAAAACCACACTTAAAGTCATATCAGAAGTTGCAGAGAAAACTAAAAGAACTAACCAAAAGAAGTTGGAGCATTAGTTTGAGCAAGAGAATAGAAAAGATAAACTATTTGGTTAGGGGTTGGGTAAATTACTTTAGGATAGCAAATATGAAAAGCAAAATTGAAGAAATAGATAAACACTTGAGAACAATGATAAGAGTGGTAATCTGGAAACAATGGAAGAAGATAACAAGAAGGCAGAAAGCATTGGAGCAGTTAGGCGTGAGAAGAGATATAGCACACAGCGTAGCATGCACAAGAAAAGGTTATCAGCAAATATGTAAGACAGATTGGCTAAAATTTGCTATCAACATAGACAGGCTAAGAAAAAGAGGTCTAGTATTTCTACTAGACCAATACCAAAAAGTACATGTTGAAATATAAATTGAACCGCCGTATGCCGAACGGCACGTACGGTGGTGTGAGAGGGGCAAAATTCAATAAGAATTAGCCTCTACTCGATTACTGACATGGCTTTGAAGAATTATTTAGAATAAAACCATTATCTAGTAACAAAAAAACGCCATAGCGTAAAACTATAGCGTGCAAATGGGCGGGGGACAGCTGTCCCTCGTCCAGATTGGTCACTCCTTTCCCAACAGTTCCACGGTGGTATTGGGTTTTAAGTTTTTATCAAAGAGAAAATCCATGAGAGGTATCTCCACCTTATCCAGGTCCTCGAGCCAGACAGCATCAGCCTCAAAAGGCTTGGCAAACTCATCGTAAGGTATGTGAGCAATATCTTCAATGTCCTTCACAGAACCTTTGATATACTCGACGATATCCGCAACGAAAAGCTGACCATCATCCACATAGTAGACCGACGCCTTCATGCCATTGGTTTCAGGCGTTAGAATCAATCCACATTTTTGGTAACCTTTGCTACGAAGCAGGTAGATGAGGCAAAGGCTCCAATGCAGGCAACATCCTGAAAGTTCGCGCATTTCAAACATGTGCTGATACACAAGTCGAAGCGCATCGTCTGTCTTGAGCTTAGCCTGATATGCTTCTACGCAGGCAAAATATCCTTTGGATTTTCCACCAGCGTATTCGTAGCCAAACTGGGTCAGAAACTGAATGAGAGAAACGAGAACATCCTTCATGAGCATACTCCTTTCAAATGTATGGATTGGGTTGTTTGGGTAATAGAAAGAGTATATGTAAATTGAGCAATTGCTCAAGAATTTTTGCAGTATATCCAACGCGTTAACATAATATCACATTATGCCAAAATTGTCAATATGTTTTTTTACATTGTCTGTCTGAAAAATATTTGAATTTATCGTAAATTTATGATATATACAAGATAAATATAAAATATGCATATTTGAAAAGAGGAATGAGATGGAAGGACAGTTTTCACGAACGGAATTATTGATTGGAAATGAAGGTATTGAAAAGTTAAAATGTGCTAAGGTTGCTATTTTTGGAATTGGTGGTGTAGGTTCTTTTGTGGTAGAAGCTTTGGCGAGAGGTGGAATAGGTAATTTCGTGTTGGTAGATGCAGATAAAGTTACTTTAAGTAATTTAAATCGACAGTTAATAGCAACACATCAAACAATTGGAAAAGCTAAAGTAGAAGTTGCTAAAGAAAGAATTTTATCAATCAATCCTCAAGCTAATGTAGAGGTTTATGAAGAATTTTTTATGCCTGATACAAAAGGTATTATTGATAATTCTATTACTTATATAGTAGATGCAATTGATACTGTAACAGCTAAAATCGAATTAGTTATGAGAGCAAATCAATTACAAATTCCAATTATATCTTGCATGGGAACAGGGAACAAGCTAGATCCAACACTTTTTGAAGTATCTGATATTCAAAAAACAAGTGTATGTCCATTAGCGAAGGTTATGAGAAAAGAATTGCGTGCACGAGGAATTAATAAGTTAAAGGTAGTTTATTCAAAAGAAGAGCCAATCAGCTTGAAGAAAAAAGTTGATAATACTGAAATAGAAAATACTAAAAAGCAAGTGCCAGGAAGTATTTCTTTTGTGCCTTCTGTGGCTGGCCTTATTTTGGCTGGAGAAGTGATTAAAGATATAATTTATGCTGAAAATAAAGCATAATCCTCATAGTTGCATAAAAATTTTAACCTCCTCATATACATATTGAGGGGGTGTTTTAATGGAAGAAAACATTATTAGGACAGATATTCCTTATACTTATCAGATGACATTACAAGATTTAATTCATTTGCGACAAAGGTACTCTTTTCTTAGTTTAGGTTTTTATGGTCAAAGTGTAATGGGGAAAAAAATACCATATATGAGAATTGGAAATGGTCAAAGGCAGGTGTTTTATAGTGCGTCTATTCATGCAAATGAATGGATAAATACGATTGTTTTTATGAAATTCATAGAAGATTTTTGTATTGCATATGAAGAAAATACGGATATTTTTGGTTATTCAGCTAGAAAAATCTATAGTGATTCTTCTATTTTTATTGCTCCAATGGTAAATCCTGATGGAGTAGATTTGGTGTTGAATAATATTTCTCATGACTCATTTTATTATACTAATGCTGTAGCGATTGCAGAAAAATATCCTAATATTCTATTTCCGTCAGGTTGGAAAGCAAATATAAATGGTGTTGATTTAAATTTACAATTTCCGGCGAATTGGGAAGAAGCAAGAAAAATTAAATTTGAGCAAGGCTTTACTGGTCCAGCACCACGTGATTTTGTTGGGTATGGACCTCTAACTGAACCAGAATCTCTAGCTTTATATGATTTTGCATTGGAAAGAAATTTTCGATTGTTATTAACTTATCACACTCAAGGAAAAATTATTTTTTGGAGATATTTGAATTATGAGCCAGTGGGAGCGGAAAAATTAGGTGAAGAGTTTGCTAAAATTAGTGGATATACATTAGATGATACAGTTGAAACAAATAGTTTTGCTGGATATCGTGATTGGTTTGTGGCTACATATAATCGTCCAGGATATACTGTAGAAACTGGTGAAGGAGAAAATCCACTTCCTATAACACAATTTGATGAAATATATCGTGATAATTTAGGAATTCTTGTAAGAGCAGCAGTAGAAGAGGAATAATAAATAGCTGAGAGAGAAAAGGTATTTTATTAAAATTAATGTGTGATTTTATGTTTTATTGGGACTTTTTACAAAAATAGTATACATTTTTTCAAAATTATGTAGACAAAACTTGTAAAATATGTTAAAATGATACTTGTGTTTAGGAATATTTATACAATTTAGAGAATAGAATACAGTAGAAGTTTAGAAAAATGCAAATGAGGGGGATAAATAAAGTGGTAAATTATACGGAAAATAATTTAATCAAACTAGCAGGTACAGTTGTATCTGAAAAGAAGTTTAGTCATGAGGTATATGGTGAAGGTTTTTATTCTTTTGATTTAGAAGTGCCAAGATTAAGTGAAAATTCTGACATAATTCCTGTTACAGTTTCAGAAAGATTACTTACAGGTATTGACTTTAAAGTAGGTCAGAAGGTAGTTATTGAAGGACAATTTCGTTCATACAATAATTACGAAAATGAAAAGAATAAGTTGGTATTGACAGTATTTGTAAAAGAAATTCGTGAGCAAACAGAGGAAGATAATAGTATCAATCCAAATGAGATTATGTTAAATGGTTTTATATGTAAAAAGCCAATTTATCGTACAACGCCATTTGGTAGAGAAATTGCTGATATTTTACTTGCGGTTAACAGAGCATATAATAAATCAGATTACATACCTTGTATTGCTTGGGGCAGAAATGCTAGATATTGTCAAAATCTTGGAATTGGCGAAAATGTGAAAATTTGGGGCAGAATTCAAAGTAGGCAATATGAAAAGAAATTTGAAGATGGAACTATGGAAGTAAGAAGAGCATATGAAGTTTCAATTTCTAAGATGGAAATTGAAAAAAGCTCAGAAAGTGTATCATATAATTTAGAAGAACAAAAAGCGTAATAGATATATATTTATTGTGAAACTGGTTAGCAAAAAACACTAACCAGTTTTTTCTTGCAATGAATAATAGCTTGTGATATATTTTTTACTGAGGTGAGCGAGTTGAAGGAGGAAGAATTAGCAAGATTAGAAGAGCTTAGTAAATATGAAAAAGAATATTATAAAAAAGGATATAAATATATTTGTGGAATTGATGAAGCAGGAAGAGGTCCACTAGCTGGTCCTGTTGTAGCTGGTGCGGTTATTTTGCCTAAAGATTGTTTAATTGAGGGTGTTAATGATTCTAAAAAACTTTCTGAGAAAAAGCGCGAAAAGCTATATGATATTATTAAAGAAAATGCTATTGCTTGGGCGGTGGGAATTGTAGATAATAAAGTAATTGATGAAATTAATATTTTAAATGCTACGAGGCAAGCAATGAAAATGGCAATTGAGGGGTTAAATGTTAAGCCAGATTATATTTTAATTGATGCAGAAAAAAGAGTAGATACACATGGAATTCCTTACTTACCAATTATCAAAGGTGATGCGTTAAGTATTTCAATTGCTGCAGCTTCTATTATGGCAAAGGTTACAAGGGATAGAATGATGCGAGATTATGCTAATGTTTATCCAGAATATGATTTTAGTAAACATAAAGGATATGGCACAAAGGCACATATTGAAGCAATTCAAAAATATGGATTGTGCGATATTCACCGTAGAACGTTTACAACTCACTTTATTAAATAATTATTACAATTATGTTACATATATTGACATTTTTAAATTTTATTGTAAAATAAAGGTATAAGTAGGGGTTATTATGCGAATTGTGTCAGGTAAGGCAAGAGGTCTTACAATTAAAACTATAGATGGAAATAGTACAAGGCCTACAAGAGATATGGTTAGAGAGGCTTTATTTAATATTATATTTGATAAAGTTTCAGATAGTGTATTTCTTGATTTATTTGCTGGTAGTGGTGCAGTTGGCATAGAAGCACTTAGCAGGGGTGCAGAAAAAGCGTATTTTATAGATAATAACAAATCTTGTACCGAAATCATCAAACAAAATCTAGAGAAAGCTAAACTTATAGATAAAGCAGTTATTTTGTACGGAGATTATTTAGTTGCTTTAGAGAAGATTAAAGATAAGAAATTTGATATTATTTTTGTAGATCCCCCTTACCATAAAGAATTAGGCATTTCAGCAATAGAAAAAATTGCTGAAAAAGGTATTTTAGCTGAAAAAGGATTTATTATATATGAAACTGATTCTGATGAAGAGGTTTCTGATTTGATAGGTAGTTACAAAAGATTTGATTACAGAAAATACGGAAGAAATATATTGAATTTCTATGGGTGAAAGGGGTAAACGTGATGGAAGTGCTTACATTATTGGAAACTTTAGAAGATATTCTAGAGAGAAGTAGTAAAGTACCATTTATGAAAAAAAATTTAATAGATAAAGACGAGATATTAGATGTAGTCAAAGAAATTAGGTTGAAATTACCAGATGAATTAAAACAGGCGAAGTGGGTAAAAGAAGAACGTCAAAAAATTTTGTTAGATGCACAAAAAGAAGCGAATGATTTAATTAAAGAAGCGGAAAACAGAATTATTTCTATGATAGATGAACATGAGATTACTAAAAAAGCTTATGAGCAGAAAGCTGAAATTATTGATAGTGCAAATGCTTTTTCAAAAGATTTAATTGATGGTACAAAAGAATATGCAGATGGTATTTTAGCTGATTTGGAAAACAATTTAAAAGAAAAATTAGAAACTGTAAAAAGTAATCGCAAAGAATTGAAATAAAATTGGAATGAAAAAAGCGTATTAAAGAAGTTATGATTTCATAGCTTCTTTTTTCTCTTTTTTCTTGCAAATCAATATTTAATGGTATAAGATATTACTGTACAAACGAAGAAAGGAATGAGAGAAAAATGGCAAAGAGAAAGAAGAAAAAAAATCAAGCTCAAATTAATATCGATGTTACATCGCTTATATTAATTATTTTGGGCATTATTTTTTCTGTTTTAATATATAGTAGTGATTTGGGACCAGTAGGTAGTTTTGTGAAGAATAATTTTTTTGGTGGTTTAATTGGAAAACTTACTGTGGCTATTCCTATTGTTTTTATTGTGTTAGGAATATATGTTGTATTTAGAGATTTTTCAAGATTAAAATTAAAAACTTTTCAGATTGTAATACTCCTTGTTTCTATTGCAGCTTTACTTACTTCAATTGATTATCCATTTAATCATGAAGCAAAACCAGAAAATGTTGGAGAAATAATTGTAACTTTGTATAATCAAGGTGTAGAAGGTAAAGGTGGTGGCCTTTTGGGTGGTATGCTTGCAGCACCTTTGATTGAAGGATTTAATAAAGCGGTTGCTAATGTAATTATTATTGGGCTTATTGTTATCACTACAGTTTTTGTAACGGGAATTACTGTTTCTAGTATTATTTTTGGCATTAAAGATGCAATATGTGATTTGATAGAAACTAGCAAAAGAGAGTATGAAAATAATGTGGCAGCATCACAACCAGTTTCGAGAAAGAAGAATAGTGATAAGTTTAAAAAAATTATGGAGCAGGCGGATCTTGTTGAAACTGCTGAACAATTAGAGATTGATTTAGATGATGAAGAAGAGGAAGAACCTGAGGAAGAAATAGAAGAAGAGCAAGAAGAGGAAGAAAATTCAGAAGAGGGCGAAGAGACTAAAAAGAAAGTAAAAGAATTGTTTTCACAGAAAAAGAAAAAAGAAGAACCAAACGAGGCAGAAGAATTAAATTTAGAGCATAATACAATTGAAGAATATGAAGAATATGAATTTCCACCAATAAGTTTATTAAATACAACGAAACATTCTGGAAAAGATTATAGTGCTAAGGAGCTTAAGGAGATTGCAATTAAATTGCAAACTACATTAGCTAGTTTTGGCGTTGAAGCAAAAGTTACAAACGTAACAAAAGGTCCAACAGTTACTAGATATGAATTACAACCGAATGTTGGAGTTAAGGTAAGCAAGATTTTAAATTTATCAGATGATATTGCTTTAAATTTGGCAGCTAAATCTATTCGTATTGAAGCACCGATTCCGGGTAAGTCTGCTGTTGGTATTGAAGTGCCGAATAAAACAACAGAAACGGTATGG
>CANQLS010000064.1 GCA_947624765.1 uncultured Clostridia bacterium | reverse complement strand
CTTATGACTTAGACTTAAAAGCTATTCGTATATGATCCCCATAATGCAGATGGTTTTTTAAGTGATTTGGAGGAATTTGGCGTACCGTTACTTTCAATAACACAGTCGGCAAGATTTTTAAACGACGCTACTGTAGATATGAAATTAAATATAAAATCTAAAAAAATCGAGTATGACAAACAGAATGAATTACTTAGCTGGAGCTTTTCTAATGCAAAAGTTGTAGCTAATAGTTTTGGAGAGATTAAAGTTGATAAAGAGCCTAGATCAAGAACTAAAAGAATAGATCCTGTTGACGCATGTATAGACGCTCATGTTGCATACATGAAATTAAAAGAAGAAGATTCTATAGATTATGATAAAGAAATGTCTAACTATCTTCAAATGATGAATTGGGGAGGTAATCAAAAGTGAATATAATTACTAAAATAAAACAATCTATAAAAGCAATAAGAACAAATACTACAAAAAAAGAACAAATGGCAGCATTATTAAATTTTTTAGGACTTCAAGATACAGATGAAAGTGAATTATCAGAAGCCACGTATTTTGCATGTTTAAAAGTGCTTAGTGAAACTTTAGGAAAATTACCATTAAAGCTATTAAAACATAATGAAAATAACGGAGTTACAACTTGTAGAGAACATCATTTGTATAGAATTTTAAACGAAAGACCTAATAAATTTATGACTGCAACAACTTTTTGGTCGACAATGGAATATAACAGAAACCATTATGGAAATGCCTATGCGTTAATACATACAAGAAAAGAAAAAGGAAAGCCTAAAACAAGTTTATGGATATTACCGTCTAATCAAGTTGAAGTTTGGTACGACGATAAAAAAATAATATCAGACATACCAGATATATATTATAGATATTCATGTACAGCAGGAACTTTTACATTTGGATCAGAAGAGATTTTACATTTTAAAACATCTAGTACATTTGATGGAATAACGGGACTATCAGTAAGAGAACAACTAAAGAGTACCATTGCAGGAAATAATAAAGCACAGGGACTTGTCAATCAGATGTATGATAATGGATTTACAGCTAAAGCTGTTGTACAATATACATCTTCATTAAATGGAGACAACGAAAAAGAATTTGTAAAAGGAATTGAAAAATTTGCAACAGGAAAATATAGCGATGAAGAAATAAAAAATATAATTCCTATTCCTTTAGGTGCTAGTTTAACACCATTAAATATTAAGTTGGCGGATAACCAATTCATAGAAGTTAAGAAATATACAGCATTACAAATAGCTAGTGCTTTTGGAATAAAACCATATCAAATTGGAGACTATGATAAATCTAGCTATTCTAGTGCAGAAGCACAACAATTAAGTTTTTATATTGATACCATGTTATATATCATTAAACAATATGAAGAGGAAATAAGCTATAAACTATTATCAGACGAAGAAGTAACAGAGCAAGGATTGCATTTTAAATTTAATGTAGGTGTTATGCTTAGAGTAGATCAAGCAAAACAAATGGAAACACTTAGCAAAGGTGTTTCTAATTTTATTTATACACCTAATGAAGCTAGAGCTTTCTTAGATTTAGAAGCAAAAGAGGGAGGCGATAGACTTCTAGGTAATGGTGCTAGCATTCCTGTAGAATATACAGGGGCTCAATATATAAATTTAGAAGGAAAGGAGGATAAGTTGTACAAATGGATCCAGAAAACAATAACAGAAATTATGCAGAAGGCATTGTCAAAGGCGTAATTAATAAAAGTGCAAGTGTCGAAAACCAAGAGGTTACAGACCAAGATTTAGCTAAAATAAACAAATTTACACTTTCTCCACTTAAAGCAGAAGAAGTATTTACTTTTAAAATTGTAATGGGAGATAATGAAATTGACGACAGAAATTTTGAGCCTTTTAACTTAAATGCTCTTAAGGATTTGAAAAGACTATATGTTGGAAAAACAGTAATTAAGGATCATAGTAGAAGTGCTAATAATCAAATAGCAAGAATTTATGATACAGAATTACAACAAGATGATTCAAATAAGCTTACAGGGGCAGGAGAGATATTAACTAAATTAATTGCAAAATGCTATATGGTTAAGACTGCTAGCAATGCTGACTTGATTCAAGAAATAAAAGCGGGAATAAAAAAAGAAGTGTCTACAGGTTGTAAACCTAAACACGCTTTCTGTTCTATTTGTGGAGTCGATAACACAAAAGATTATTGTTCTCATTGGTGGGGCAAAGAGTACGATACGGTAAATGGCAAAAAAACATGTTATTTTACACTTGATGGTGCAAAAGACGCATACGAAGTCTCATTCGTAGCAGTACCAGCACAGCTAAGAGCGGGAACAACAAAAAACTATTGTTGTGAAGATAAAACAAAGGAACAAAAACAAGATGAAAATATAACACATAAAGAAAATGTTGACAATAGCAATGTTGACGAGAAAGAAAAAAATATTTTAGAAAAAGAAAAAGAGTTAAATCTTAGAGTTAAGATGATAGACTCTTTTTTATTTTCACAAAATCAAAAAGAAAAGGAAGGTATTTAAAGATGAACAAGAAAATGAGAGAATTATTAAACAAAATTGCTCAAAAAAGAGCAGCTGCAAAGGAATTTATGAAAGATGGAGAAGGAAAAGACTTAGAAAAAGCAACAGAGTTATTGAATGAAGCTGATGAGTTACAAAAAGAATATGATTTAGAAGCAAGAATGTACGAAAGTGAAAAAGAAGATAACACACCAAGTGAAGAGGAAGTAAAAGAAGAAAAAGAAAAAAAAGTAGAAGAAAATAAAGAAAAGGTTTTAGCAACAGGAATCAGAAATGTAATAAAAGGAAACACATTAAATGAGACAACAGGAACAGAAGGAGGATTTACTGTCCCAGAAGATATATCTACTACTGTAGAAGAATTAAGAGATGCTGTAGCTTCTTTAGCTGATCATATAAGAATTGAAAATGTAACTACAAATAGTGGAAGAAGAACTTTTAAAACAAGAGCACAAGCAAAAGGCTTTACAAAAGTTGGCGAAGGTGGAAAAATTAATAAATCTGGAAAACCAGATTTTACAAAATTAGAATATAAAATAGCTAAATATGCAGGCTATTTACCTGTAACTAATGAATTGTTAGAAGATAGCGACGCTAATATCTACGATTTAATTACAAAATGGCTAGCTGATGAATCAAGAGCAACAAGAAATAACTTAATTTTAACTGCTATAGCAACAAAAGAAGCAACAGATCTAAAGAATTTAGATGGAATCAAACAAGCTTTAAATGTAACATTAGGACAAGCTTTTAAGCCTACATCAAAAATATTTACAAATGATGATGGTTTACAATATTTAGACACATTAAAAGATGAACAAGGAAGATATTTATTACAACCTAATCCAAGTGAGCCATCTCAAATGAGATTAGCTGCTGGAGCTACAACAGTACCAGTAATTGTAATTCCTAATGATGTATTAGAAACAAAAGAAAGCAAAATACCATTTATAATTGGAGATTTATTAGAAGGTATTGTTTTATTTGATAGACAACAAGTAAATATTTTAGCTTCTAATACAGCAAGTGTAACAGACTTTAACGCTTTTGAAGAGGATATGACATTGTTAAGAGCAATAGAAAGAGAAGACGTACAAGTTAGAGATGAAAAGGCTTTTGTTAATGGATATATCTCAACTGTTACACCCTAGCAATCCCGAAGAAGGAAAAACAATATCCGTAGTTATTCCAGAGGGAACAGATGACTTTTACGGAAAAAAGGCTAATGAATTGCAAGAAAATATCTCATTAGATGGAGATAAAATTAAAGGAAAATCAAAATATGTAAAAGGTTATGCTGGATTTAGTAGTAAGGAAGCTGAACAAGAAGGAAACTATTTGGCAATAAAAGTAGATGATAATACTACAACTTTTGAATTATCAGATCCAAAAAGTAAAGGATCTGGAACAATAGACGATGGATTCCTTGTTGTTAGAATAACAGATAAGACGCAAACAATAACGTTAAAGGCAAAAGATAAAAATACAAGAGTATTAACCTTAACAGATTTAGAACTAGAGGAAGAATCTGCATAGATCTGCCTAGAAAGGAGTAAGCTCATGACTGAAAATGAAGAAAACAAGACAATTCCAGTAACTATGCAAGAAGTTTGCGATTATATGGGCTACTTAGTTGAAGAAGTAGAAAAAGATCCAGTCGTAAAAAGAAATATATTACGATTGATTAATTTTTCTGATATATATTTAAAAGGTGCTATAGGCAAAGAATATCCTGTAAAAGATGAAAGGGCTAAAGAAATAGCCCTTTTAGTCATTTCTGATTTGTACGATTATAGAGACTTAGACTCTAAGAATATATCAAATACAACAAGAAAGATATTAAATGATTTAGAATGGCAACTAAAAATGGAGATGAGAAATAATGGCAATAAACAAACAAATTAAAATTCAAAAATTAGATCCTGAAACAGAAAAATGGGAAGATTATTATACATGCTATGCAGAAATAAATAAGTCAAGTGGTAAAGAATATTTTAATGCTAGAACAAATATTACGCAAAATACTTTTAATTTTAGAGTTAGGTATATTAGTAAGCTTGAAGATACTATTTTTAACACAAATAAATATCGAATTATTTATAGAAATAAAGAATTTGATATAAAAAATGTAGATGATAAGTTAGAAAAGAGATTAAAACTTACTTATGTAGCAGAATGTATAACAATTTAGGAGGAAAAATGGGTGTAAATAATAATATAGATATAACTAAGTTATCGCCTAAAATGCAGGAAATGCTAAACAGTTATGCAGGCAAAATAACAGAAAAAGTAAAAGTATTAGCAAAAGAAACAGCAACAGACTTAGCTAAAAACACTAAAAAAGACTCTCCAGTAAGAACTGGAAAGTATAAAAGACATATTTCTGTTGAAAAAACAAAAGAGACATCGACTAAAGCTATATATACATGGTTTGTTAAAGATCCAGAGTACAGATTAACACATTTAATTGCTAATGGTCATGCAAAACGAAATGGTGGTAGAACAAAAGGTAATGATTATTTAAGTAAAAATGTTATAGAAGCAGAAAAAAATTTTATGAATGGTGTAAAGGAGATAATCGAAAATGAACATTGAAAAGTGGTTTAAAGAAGGAACAGGATTTAATATTAAAAAACTAAGATATTTGAGACCACATGAATTGCCATATTTTTTATATATAAATAGAAAAATATATAGAGGGGCTGACTTGATAAATAATATAGTCGAAAACAATATTACTATAGAAAGATATAGTACAACAGATGATGAAAAGGATTTAAAGGATATAGAGACTATTAATAAATTTCTTGATAAGAACAATTATACTTACGAAAAGCAAACAGAATGGCTTGACACAGAGAGCTTATATGGTACATTTTGGACGTTAGATCCAATAATAGAAAAAAATAGAGAGGAGACAAAGAATAATGAAAAGAACTAAAAAAACTATCACTTTAGGTAGTGGAAAATTATATATACTTGAATTTACTGATAAAATTCCAGAAAATGAAGTAATTGAAACAGAAGAAAACTTAATAGGATATATACAAGGTGGAGCAGAATTAGAGTATAAACCAGAATTTTATACGGCAGAAGATGATTTAGGTAAAGCAAAGAAAACAATCATTACTAAAGAGGAAGTTAAACTAAAATCTGGTATTATGACATGGAATGGAGAAACAATTAAAAAATTATCTGCAACTGGTAGAGTTACAGAAGATAAAGAAAAAGGAATTAGAACAGTCAAAATTGGTGGTATTGACAATAACGACAATAAAAGCTATATTATACATTTTGTTCATGAAGACGCTGTGGACGGAGATGTTAGAGTTACTATTGTTGGTAAAAATACTGCTGGATATACTTTATCATTTGCAAAAGATAAAGAGACTGTAATAGACGCAGAATTTGAAGCAACACCAAGTGATGAAGAGGGTACATTAGTAATATTACAAGAAGAAATAGATAAAGTTACACCCTAGCAATCCCGAAGAAGGAAAAACAATATCCGTAGTTATTCCAGAGGGGACAGATGACTTTTACGGAAAAAAGGCTAATGAATTGCAAGAAAATATCTCATTAGATGGAGATAAAATTAAAGGAAAATCAAAATATGTAAAAGGTTATGCTGGATTTAGTAGTAAGGAAGCTGAACAAGAAGGAAACTATTTGGCAATAAAAGTAGATGATAATACTACAACTTTTGAATTATCAGATCCAAAAAGTAAAGGATCTGGAACAATAGACGATGGATTCCTTGTTGTTAGAATAACAGATAAGACACAAACAATAACATTAAAGGCAAAAGATAAAAATACAAGAGTATTAACATTAACAGATTTAGAACTAGAAGAAGAATCTGCATAAAAAGGGCTAAATTAATAGCCCTTTTTTAGAATAAAAGGAGGAATATTTATTATGTTTGATATGACAAAATTTAAAACAAGATATTTTGATATTAAGTTAAAAAATGGAAGAATTATTAATATAGAGCCACCAAAAATGAAAATTTTAAAGAAAATAACAGCTTTAAGCGAGGTAGGAGATAATTTAGAAGAAAAAGATATAACTAGTTTAACAGAAGCTATATCATTAGCTTTAAGCAAAAATAGACAAGGAATTAAAATTACTACTGAGCAAATAGAAGAGGATTACGATATTTTTGAAATTATAGATCTTTTAAAAGCTTATTTCGATTGGGTAAATACAATACAAGAATCAAAAAACTAAAATGTCCATATTATCCATCAGACGATGAAGATAATATGGACACAGGTTATATTGTAGAGAGCATAGGGGAAAAAAGAGTTGCAGAATATTTAAAAATATCAATGTTAGAAGTGGAAGAATTAGATTTAATTGAATATCTATTTTTTTTACGAGAAGCGGTTATTTATAATTGTTCACAGACAGAAGATGGTAGAGAATATTTAAGAAATGCTAACAGACTTGAACAAACTTCTCCGGATAGAAAAAAATTAAGAGAAAAATACGGGAAACAATAATATTATTTGTTCCCTATTTTTTTTGGAGAAAAGAGTAGGTGTGTGAAATGGCAACTAAAATACAAGGTATAACCGTAGAAATTGGCGGAGATACAACAAAACTAGGCAATGCTTTAAAAAATGTAAATTCACAATCTAAGAGCCTACAAACAGAATTAAAGGGTGTAAATTCATTATTAAAAATGGATCCTAGTAATGTAACATTACTAACCCAAAAACAAGATTTATTAAATAAAAGTATTGCTGAATGTAAAGAAAAATTGAACATATTAAAATCTACACAAGAACAAGTGCAAGAGCAATTTGATAAAGGAGAAATTACAGAAGAACAATATAGAGATTTCCAAAGAGAAATTGTAGCTACTGAAAATAAATTAAAAAGTTTAGAAAATGAGGCTAAATCTTTTGGCTCTGTTGGAGCTCAACAAGTTGCTATCGTTGGAGAAAAAGTACAAGATTTAGGAAATAAAGTTACATCTATAGGTAAAGGATTTAGCGTTGTTAGTGCAGGAATTGTAGCTGTAGGTGCTGCTAGTATAAGTGCATTTAATGAAGTAGATGAAGGAGCAGATATTGCAATTAAGGCTACTGGAGCAGTAGGAGATCAAGCTAGAGAAATTGAAAAGAGTTATAGTAATGTTGCAAGCTCAGTAGTAGGAGAATTTGCAGATATTGGCTCTGCATTAGGCGAAGTAAATACAAGATTTGGATTTACAGGCGACGAACTGGAAAAATGTACAACACAATTTATAAAATTTGGAGAAGTTACTGGAGCAGATGTTACAAATGCGGTACAAAAAGTATCTAGGTATATGGGAGACGCTAGTATAGATTCTAGCGAATATAGTAAGGTATTAGATAATTTAACAGTAGCTTGCCAAGCCTCTGGTATTTCTATGGATTCATTAACAGAAACATTAGTTAGCTATGGTGCACCAATGAGGGCGTTAGGCTTTGAAACAGAAGAATCTATAGCAATTTTTGCCCAATGGGAGAAGGCAGGTGTTAATACATCTATTGCTTTTTCTGGAATGAAGACAGCTATTTCTAAATGAA
>CANQLS010000063.1 GCA_947624765.1 uncultured Clostridia bacterium | reverse complement strand
GGAGCTTCGGACATCTTGAAATGGTAGGTTCCTTAGTGCACCAACTAACAAAAGGAGTATCACCGGAAGTTATTAAACGTGAAGGACTAGGAGATTATTATACAGACCATGGAGTATCTGTATATCCGCAAAGTGCTGCGGGTAATCCATTTACTGCCGCTTATCTTCAAGTAAAGGGTGATCCTGTTACTGATTTAACAGAAGATTTAGCAGCAGAACAAAAGGCTAGAAGCACATATGAATATTTAATCGACTTAGCTGATGATCCAGATGTTATTGATGTACTTCGTTTCTTACGTGAAAGAGAAGTTGTACACTTCCAGAGATTTGGAGAAGCTTTGAGAACAGTTCAAGAAAAATTAGCAGAAAAGAAATTCTATATGAATATGCAAGCTGGATTGAATAATGCAACTTGTGGTTGCAACAATACTGAAAATGATAATGGCTGTGGATGTAATAAAAGATAATTTCAATTGATTTTAAAAAGCACTTACCTTGTCTAATCTTAGAAAAGGTAAGTGCTAATTTATACAAACTTTTCTAGAAACTCATTTTTTGAATTTCCTTTTCATAATGGAAATATTATTTTATGATGGATTGCATTGCATTCTCTATGTAACTGTTTACTTGATTGATTCCATTTTGTATCATTTCATCATTTGAACTTGGAAGATATATATTAATGTCTTCTGTGTAAGTGTCATAATCTAAATATTCCGTTTTGGTGATATCTCCATTTTCATCTAATTCTATTCTTATTCCAAAATTCACTTTCGTTTCTTGTCCTATATCTTCATTTTCTAAATCTTCTAAAAATGTGGTTACATTTTTTACTACCATTTCTGCAACACTTTGTGATACCGCTTCCTCAAATGTTGTATCAGTCTCGTCAAAATGCAATGTTTCTTTCAAGCTATTCATTTTTTCTTCCGTTAAATCACCAATATCCATACTGATAATTGGCTGTATATCTTTCGCATATTGATTTATAAATTCGCTTTCATTAATTTTTTCTATAAGTTCTTTTGTTTTTAGATTATTATCGTTTAAGTTTAAAGCTTTCATAATTCCTTGAATTTGTGGCAACTTCGTAGCTGTTTCGTACTGCAGTGTAAGGGTGAGTTCCAAAAAATATTCCTTCGATGTGATGCCGCCCTTATTATCAGTTACTACATTATATACACGCTTATTGGCTATATCATAATATTTATTATACGCATTTATTATTGGCATTGCAGCTTTAAACAAAACAGATTCGTCATTATTTAACTCTTCAGAATTTATTACTATATCTTTATAGGAATATACGGTATTTTCTTTAGGAATTTCATTGTAACAAATATATGTTAATGACAAATCTTCACCTGTTACACTATCTATTATCACAAGCGTTTTCATAAATGCATCTTCTGGCGGATTACCGGTTCCTTTATAATTTTTCGTATTTGTTTCATCAATAGTTATTAATACAACAGGTTTTCGCTTGACATCCTCTGAATAAAAATTGGTGTAAAGAAGATACCTAGCATTGATATCATCTCTACTATAATTATTATCTGTACCAATACGTTTTTCTAGTGCTATGTTTATTGCTTCATCTATAGATATTTTTTTCATATCGTTATATTCTTCACTCATTTCTTCAAAATATCCATTTTTCATAATATCCCATACTCTATTAAAGTTTTCATCGCCAAGATTGATAGCAGTAGATGGCGTATTTTTTTCTTTATCACTAACACGATTTTTATATACAATTATATAATATTTATCACCATACTTTTGTATATTTACCTTGTCATTTTCTTTATCTATATCCAAAATATTTTTCGATTCATAAAATGAATATTTATTAAACATATCAGAAAATTCTAAGCACGCAATAATATAATCATCATTACCATTAAATAAATATTGACTATTATCATCTAACTTAATTGAATTGTTCGTTATATCAATAACTTTATTTGCAATATTTTTAAATTTAATAAAATATATTATTTTATCTTCTTCATATGCATATATGATAACGTCATTTTTGCTTATATTTTTAAAACCATATAATAGCAAACTTTGAGTGTCACCAGATAAGTTGAAAATATCTACATTAAGTGCATTTTCAGATACATCAGTAATATTATCTACAATTCCAAATTCAAGATTGTATATTTCTTCATTGTTGGAATTTTCTATGTTTCCGACTGGAATAATATTTTCTTTATGAGTTGTTAAGAAAAATATTGCAACAAAAACACAAATTAAAATTGATAATAAAAGTATGAAAAAAGAAGGACTTTTATAATTTAAAACTTTTTTAATTCTTTCTTTCACACTTACTTCTCCAAAAGCAACTGGACAAGCTGATATAAATTTTGAATTTTCTATGCTAAATAATAAAAGCATTTCTGAATATTCTTTTTTACCAGCGTCATTTAATTTTCGTATTACTTTCTCATCAGTTGCAAATTCAATATCATTACAAAATAAAACATATGCAAGCCATATCAAAGGATTAAACCAATGAATTGAAAGTAGTAAAAATCCGAATGGCTTCCAGAAATTATCTAAACGTTTTAGATGAGCATTCTCATGTAATAAAACATAATTTTGTTCTTCCTGATTCATATCTGATGGTAAATATATTTTAGGATTAAATATTCCTAAAATAAAAGGTGTTTTTATATTATCGCAAATTAAAATATTTTCTTTTATTTTAATTGATGCTCTAACTTCATTTTTTAAACGAATATAGCATATTACACTATATAATAAAATTATAAACACACCTAAAAGCCAAATTAAATCAACTGTATACCTAGCAAATATCGGGCTTTCACTTTTTACATTTTCTATAGCAGAAGGTAAATTATTAACTAATTTATCTGAATTATCCACTGATTCTATATTATCATTATTATCTATAAATATATAATCATCTGATTGTTGAAGATTGTCTAATACATCATTTGGAATATTTTTATTAACAGAATTCCTTAATAGAGCTTTTTCTATTTCTTGACTATTAGGAATAAGACTTAAACTGCTTCCTAACGAAAATGGGCAAATCAATCTAATTGCAACAAATCCCCACAAAATACAAAAAATATATTTAGGTACATTTTTAAAAATTAATCTTAACAATATTATTACTAAAACAATAAAACTAGCAGATATACTCATGTTCAATAGATTTAAGAAAAAAGCACTCATTTTTTCTTCCCCTTCCCATAAGACTCAATCATATCTTTAATCTCTTTGATTTCTTTTTGACTTAAATTTTTTCTCCTTGTAAAAGCAGCGATAAAAGCAGGAAGAGAACCGTTAAAAGTTTCATTTACAAAATCTTCGCTTTGGTATGCATAAAAGTCTTCCTTTGAAATGCAAGAAGATACCATTCCATTTTCATTTTTAAATAGGCTACGCTCACATAATTTTCTTAAAACAGTATAGGTAGTAGACTTTTTCCAATTTAAATTCTTCTTGCAAATTTCAACTAATTCTCCAGACGATAAAGGTTCGTTATTCCATATAATTTCTGCAAATTGAGTCTCAACAACTCCAAGTTTCATTTGATTCATAACATTATCACTCTCCTAATTCTTTATATAATCAAATTGGTCTATTGCCAATAAACTAGTTCTAGTTTATCACAAATAGACCAGTTGTCAATAGTAATTTTAAAAAAATTTTTATGCCTACAAAAATGGCGGCCAATGGCCGCCGCTACACTTACACCAACATAACTTTGAAAATATAATTATATATCTTAGCATTTCATGAATTTATTATCTCTATTATTTCATCTCCATGTAGTTTAACTTTAACATTTGACAATATATTCGCTTTTTCAAGCTCTTCTTTTGTCTTTGGCATTAATTCAAGAAGATTTTCTAATTCTTCATTAGTAAAAATATAATATGCAGGAAGATTTTTTTCTTTTGATTTTGATTTTCTAAAAGCAATTAATTTTTCTCGTATTATATCTTTTTTAGTTAAATCTTCTAGTATATTAGTATTATTGTTGATTTTTACATCTGTTTCTTGTGGACTACAAATTAATTTCTCATATTTTGAAACATAATCTATCGTTTGCATTTTATTGTAATTTGCCATAATAGAATAAGCAATTTGATATATTTTATCTTTATCAACTAAAAAATCTTTATCACATTTTTCTATATCTTTTCTTAAATATTCTACCAAATTATCGCTCTTTATTACTTTATTTTTGTAGTCTTTTGGAGCATATTTCATATTTAATATATTTTTAGAATTTGCCATAACTACTAATGGCTTATTCCATATATCTAGATTATCTCTTCTCAATAACCTATCCATTAAAGTATTATTACGACTCATCCATATCTTTTTAAAAATCTCAACATGCCTTTGTGCTTGTGAAATAGGAGAATACATACCTTCTTTTATTTTCATTTTATCTCTGTAATATTCTCTATAAAAATTACCATTTGAATCTATCGTAATATTACCAATTAAATTCTTACATTCTACAAAATACGTATAAGCTGATGTAATAATAATATAATCAATTTGTGCCTTTAATCCTTCATATTCTAAATTTACATCATGCAATACGTACATTCCGATATTTGCATTAGATAAATCAAATTCTATCTCTTTTTCTCCTTGTAAGCCTATTTCACAAAGCTTCAATTGATTTAATAGATTTTCGTTATTTGGATATTTTGTTAAAAGATATTTTAATGCTTTAATTTGTTCTTCCAACTCACTACCCTTTTTGAAAAATACTGTTTCTGTAAATTTACTTTTTAATTTATTAATTAAATCCTCAATCATTACAATCATTTAAATCCTTTCCTATTATTTTTCGTGTTGCTAATTAATAATATTTTTATAATTTTATTATACAATAGGAAAGGAAAAAAGTATAGAATTCAATTTTTTTATTAAGTAATGAATTTTATTATAAATTGACTTTAAAATTTAATTATGTTAAAATTTGGCTATAAAGGAGAACGATTATGAATATTTTAAGTTTTATATTGAATAACAATCATTATCTTGAAGATTTAATTACAAGAAGTACATATCATTCCAATGCTATAGAAGGTAGCACCCTAACTTATGCTGAAACTTATGCTATTCTTTATAACGATAATAGTTTTAAAATTACTGGGAAAGAACCTAGAGAAATATATGAAACAATTAATCATAAAAAGGCTTTAGAATTAGTATTTAGAAATTTAGGCGAAAATATTGAATTTGATGAAAGATTTATAAAAGATTTAAATAAAACTATAAATGAAAATATTAAAGAGACTGATGGATATAGAAAAATAAATGTATTAATAAGAGGTAGTGATCATATTCCGCCCGAACCAGAAAAAATACCTAATTTGATGAATTATTTTGTATATAATTATAATAATGATACACAAGAAATTTTTGAAAAAATAGCAAAATATCATATTGAATTTGAAAAAATACATCCTTTTGAAGACGGAAACGGTAGAACAGGCAGATTACTAATAAATTATGAATTATTAAAAAACAATCTAGCACCAGTTATTATTGAAAAAGATGATAGAGTCCAGTATTTTGAATATTTAAGAAATGATGATTATATAAACTTAGCTAAATGGTTCAGAAATCTATCGAATAAAGAAATGGAAAGAATTAAAAAATTATCTAATTAGAAAAGTAGATAGGTCAAAACCTATCTACTTTCTCAATACATTTTTAATCATCAATTTGTATATACTTCTTCTCCGGCAATTCTTTCTTTTCGTCTTTTTTCGGAATTTCTAGTTTTAACATTCCATTCTTGAAAGATGCTTTAATATCTTCGCTTTGGATTTCAGTACCTACATAGAAACTCCTTGAACAAGTGCCTACATATCGCTCTCTTCTAATGAATTTTCCATCTTCTTTCTCTTCTTTATCAGAATTTGTTTCCGCATGAACTGTTAAATATCCGTCTTCAACGTCAATTTTAATATCTTCTTTTTGATAGCCTGGCAATTCAACGTCAATTAAATATTTGTCGTTTTTCTCCTTAATATCCGTTTTCATGATTTTACTTTCATGCTCTGTAAAAAATGGATCAGCAAACATTTCTCCTAATAAATCAAATTCATTCTTTCTTCTTGGTATCATCATCATATAAATCTACTCCCTTTCATTTTTATGTGTTGACACCTTTTGCGGTAGCACATATTTAATTATTAAAAGATATCTTTTACTTACAGATATAAAATACCACTATTAATTAGCAGTGTCAATACGAGAGTGCTAAAATTTACAAAAAATTCATAAAGCTATATTTCTACAAATCACAGTGTTCGCAATGATGTTCTTTTAAGTTACATTTTTCTCTAATTTCCTCTTCAGACATTTTTCCTTCTTTTCTATAATAATCGGCTATAGCCTCATGAATAGCCTCTTCTGCTAAAACAGAACAATGTAATTTTACAGGTGGAAGTCCACCTAAAGAATTAACAACATCTGTGTTTTTTAATTGTAATGCTTCTTCTAACGTTTTACCTTTTATCATTTCAGTTGAGATACTACTAGTTGCAATGGCAGCTCCACATCCAAAAGTTTTAAATTTTACATCAACAATAATATTATTTTCAACTTTGATAAACATTTTCATAATATCCCCACAGACTGGATTTCCTACCTCACCAATACCAGAAGCATCTTCTATTTTACCTACATTTCTAGGGTTAGTATAATGTTCCACTACTTTTTCAGAATATTCCATTTCTAATTTCCCTCCTCTATAAATTTTTCATATAATGGCGACATTTCTCTTAGTCTATTTACAATTTCTACTAAGCTATCTACAACATAATCAATTTCTTCTTTAGTGTTATACTTGCCAATTGAAATTCTTAAAGAGCCATGTGCTATTTCATGTGGTAATCCAATTGCAAGCAATACATGTGATGGATCTAGCGAACCTGAAGTGCATGCACTACCACTTGATGCACAAATTCCTTTTAAATCTAAGTTTAATAATAAACTTTCACCTTCAATAAATCTAAATGAGATATTACTATTTCCGTGGCAATCTTCTTTCTAAGTCGCCATTTATCTTAATATATGGTATTTTTTCTTTTACTTGATTAATATAATAATCTTTCAAACTTTTAATCTTTTCATTATGCTCATCTAAATTTTGATATGCTAATTCTAATGCTTTAGCAAGTCCTACTATGCCAGCAATATTTTCTGTTCCAGCTCTCTTGTTTCTTTCTTGATGACCTCCGTCAATCAATCTTTGAAATAGTACGCCTTTTCTCACATATAATGCTCCTATTCCTTTTGGACCATAAAATTTATGAGCAGATAATGAAAGACTATCAATATGAAGGTCTTGCACATCAATTCGCATATTTCCAACTGCTTGTACTGCATCTGTATGAAAAATAATATTATGCTCTTTAGCAATTTCGCCAATTTCCTTAATTGGCTGAATCGTTCCAATTTCATTGTTGGCAAACATAATGGTTATCAATGTTGTAGTATCTTTAATAGCGTTTTTCAATTCTTCTAAATTAATAATTCCATTTTCATCTACTCCAATATAACTTACTTCAAAGCCTTCTTTTTCTAGTTGCTTACAAGTTTCTAATACTGCAGGATGTTCGATTTTTGAAGTAATAATATGATTTCCCTTTTTAATATATTGATACGCAATTCCTTTAATAGCTGTATTATCACTTTCGCTTCCACCAGATGTAAAATAAATCTCACTTGAATCACAGTTTAATATTTTAGCTACTGTCTCTCTCGACTCTTCAATAGCCTTTCTTGTTTCTCTTCCAATCTTATATATCGAAGATGGATTTCCATAGTTTTCTAATAAATATGGCATCATTGCCTGTACAACTTCTTCATCTGTTTTAGTTGTAGCATTATTATCTAAATATATCATTCCCATTTTTTAGATTGCTCCTTTCCTACTATTACGGTAGGAATTATATCATCTATTTCCCAGTAAGTCAATAGGAATTAGGCAAAAATAAAATAGGAACCAGTATTGATCCCTATTTTATTAAATCTTCCAATGTTTTGCTGTTTATATATTCATTAATTACATCATCCAAGCCTTTCCAAAATGAATAAGTTTTGCAATATTTTTGTCTACCACATTTTCCTTCTTCAGTTAAACAATCTATTGGTGTTAGATTTCCCTCTGTTGCTTTCAATATATCACCAACAATGCATTCGCTCGGTTTCTTGGCTAACTTATATCCACCAGCAGTACCCCTT
>CANQLS010000062.1 GCA_947624765.1 uncultured Clostridia bacterium | reverse complement strand
AAACGCCCAAGAAATGGACGTTTATCTTACATATGGAATTTACTTTTGGAAATGGAAATTACTTTTACAAGTTACCTGCCAAAATAGGTAACCAATTTTGATTACCTATTTTTGATTTATATGTACATTTTTTTACGTGTTAGTTCTACTAAATTTAATTGCGTAAATTCGCGTATGTCTACCCTACTTCTATCTTTTTTGGCTTCTTGATACATTACTTCTAAAACCTGTTTTTCATGCTCTTCTTGGTGCATATCAATATAATCAATTACAATAATTCCTCCAATATCTTTTAGTCGTATTTGTTTCATAATCTCTTTAGCTGCCTCAAGATTTACTTTTAAAATAGTATTTTCTAAATCTTTTGAACCAGTATATTTACCAGAATTTACATCTATCGCAGTTAATGCTTCTGTCTTGTCTATGACAATATATCCTCCACATTTTAACCATACTTTCTTATTTCCGGCTTTTTCAATTTCAGATTTTAATCCCAATTTCTCTACCAAATCACTATTTTCAAAAATGCAATGCACATTAGGAATTTCTTTTTCTAATCTTTCTTTTATTTCTTCATCATCACAATAAACGCAATCTGTATTTTGGTTAATTACATCTCGAATTGCTTTGGTTACTATATTGTGATCATCATATAATTGTTCTATTTTTTCACTTTTCTTATAGTTTTCAATAATATCATTCCAAATATCTAACACATTCAAAACATCAGCTTTCAAAATATCTTCTTCTACATTTTCTGCATCAGTTCTGACGATAACTCCAAAATTTTCTGGCAAAAGTTTTTTTACAATATTTTTAAGTCTTTCCTTTTCGTCATTATTTTCTATTTTCTGTGAAACGGTAATAATATCTGTTTCTGGCATTAATACAATATACTTTCCAGGAAGAGTAATATGTGTTGATACTCTAGCACCTTTTTCTTCAGCCGGTTCTTTTTTTACTTGCACCAATACATCTTGACCTACTTTTAAAATATCAGATATTCTTTTAGTGTTATCAATATTTTCTTTAGTAACGTCTACCTTTTCCATAGCATCTTTTATAGAAATAAACGTATTTTTTCCAGTTCCAACATCTATAAATGCTGCTTGCATACCATTAACTATATCTTTCACTTTACCATGATATATATTTCCTAAGATACTATCATTTTGTTTATTATAACAATACATTTCTCTAAGCTCATTATCCTCTAATACATACAAAGAAATGCTATCTTTAGTTTTATTTAATACTACTTTTTGCATATTTTCTAACCTCTTTAATTATAAATATTCATCGCGCTTGTAATTCCATTATTAATTATTTCTAATACTGCATCTGCTGCCATTTCAATAGCTTTGTTCACTTCTAATTGCTCTTCTTGTGGGAAGTTGCTTAATACGTAGTCAGCTAAGTCTTGATTTTCATTAGGTTTTCCAGTTCCAATACGAATTCGTGGAAAATCATGGCTTCCGAGTATATCACTAATATTTCTCATACCATTATGAGTTCCGCTACTTCCCTCTGGCCTTATGCGAATTTTACCAATATCAATGTCAATATCATCATATATTACTAACAAATCTGACAAAGGAATCTTATAGAAATTAACAATTTCCACAACGCTTTCCCCACTTGCATTCATAAAAGTTTGCGGTTTTAATAAAATTATCTTTTTTCCTTGATAAATGCCTTCCCCAACAGTTCCTTTAAATTTATTTTTATTAACTTCTATTTGCAATTTTTCTGCAAGCATATCTATAGCAGCAAATCCAACATTGTGTCTAGTATGCTCATACTGCTCTCCCGGATTTCCGTAGACCAACAATTATCATAATAAATTCTCCTTTCGCTTTTTGAAAGCATTATTTATTTTACATAATTTTGAATAAATTAATCAAAATCTCTTGTATTTTTGCTTAAAATATAGCATAATATAGATGTGATGTTTTGTCAATAACAGAACTTTTATGGAGGTAATTATGTTTAACATTTACATAGGGACTGCTGTCCTTGCGGTAATATTTTTAATAGGATGGTTTTTAGTAAAGAAAATAAAGATTAATATAAACGAATTGGTATCTTATACTTTAGCGGTTGTATGCGTAGTATTAGCTGCCGATAGATTAATGGAATTATTTCGCGTATTACTTACGGGTGAGCTTTCTAGCTATTGGACACCAATTGGCTATACTCTTGCGCTCTTTGCTTGTGTAGCTGGATATTGCATTATGTGTTCTTCACCAATGTGCGTTACTTTAAGACATCCAATGCACTTTTTTGTATTTTTCTCGTTATGTTTTTATGGAATTGTATTAGGAATGCTTGCACAATGGTCTAATGAACTTATTTGGTTTGGTTTAATGCATCTTAGTAATTTTCGTTATATTGCAACTAATATGCCGGAAGTTATTGCCCCAGCCGTAGCTGGACTTTCACTAATAATTCCACTTTCAACTGTCCGTAGTAGATGGAACTATTATATAGGAAATGTTGTAGATGGAGATACCGATTGGATTGAATCTTTTGAAGATTTCAAACGGATTCAAATTAGAATGGAAAAAGAAAAAGGATGTACTACCAGCAGCTTTTCAATGCAATGCACCTATTTGTGTAGATGATAAAACTGGTAAAGTGGTGTATATACCTGAAAAGAAAAGATTTGAAGCAACTTTTGTACAAGGTGCTACAGGTACTGGTAAAACCTCTACTATGGTAGAGCCAATGTGTGCTAACGATATTGAAAAGAAATATTTCTTTAGAGAACTTAGTAAGAAATTAGCGTATAATGCTTTGCAGGCCGGGCTTGCAGATCTTAATGTTCCTTATAGTAATGAATATTTAAATAGAAACTTTACACTATCATTCTTGAGACCTAGAGAAAATAGAATGAAAGATTATAAAGATTACATGAAAGATATGATTAGCTATGTTAATCCAGAAACTAATGAAGTATTTTATCGTGGACTTGGCTTTACTCTAGTTGCTCCTGATAATGCTTGTATTGAAAGAATTAGAAAAGTAGCTGCTGCATATAGTTTAGACGTAGATGTAATTGATCCAATGGATCCAAATTCTTATGGAATAAATCCTTTTACAGGTTCTGATCCTGCTAAGGTTGCTGCTATTATTTCTACTGTATTAAAAGGAATGTATGAAGCAGAAAATGCTGGCGGAGATAATGTTTTCTTTGCAAACGTTACGCAACAAGCTTTTGAAAACTTAGCTATTTTATTAAAATTAGTATATCCAAAAATGCATGATAATGAAGTCCCTACACTAGAAGATATGCTAGATATTTTAAATAACTTCGACTTAGCAGAAGAAATGTGCGAAGTTTTGAAAAAAGATCCAAAACTTTCAGAAGATTATAAATCTTTAATTGGATATTTTGAAAAGAATTTTTATAAGCCACCAGTTAACATTCACGGATATGAAATTGCATCTACTTATGGTAGCGGAAGAAAAGAAACAGAGAAATTTGTATATGGCGCTATTACACAGTTAGATAACTTCTTAAGAAATCCTGGTGTTAAGAGAGTACTTTGTAGCAGACATAACAACATTGATTTAGATAGAGCACTTCAAAATGGAGAAATTATTACTGCATGTACAAGACAAGGTGATTTAGGAGAAATTCATCAAAAAGCTTTTGGTATGTTTGTTATATTGTCATTTAAAGATGCAGTTTTAAGGCGACCAGGTGATGAAAATACGAGAACTCCTCACTTTATTTATATTGACGAATTTCCACTATATGTAAATAAAGATACAGAAGCTTTCTTTACTCTATTTAGAAAATATCGTTGTGGTACTTTAATTACAATTCAGAACTTATCACAATTAACAAAGAAAAGTTCTCTTGCATATTTTAAAGATGTTATTATTACTAATACTAAGACCCAAATCTTATTTGGTGATATGACGGCTGAAGAAAGTGAATTTTGGTCAAAAGAACTTGGTACTTATAAAAAGTGGGATTATCGTGCGAAAAAATTGTATGATAGTAAGGATCCTAACGATGAAAAGTCAAAGACAGAAGCTATGATGAGCGAGAAAAAAGCTAACGAAGAATATTACAAACCAGGTAAAATCGTTAATCTTAAATTTAAGCAATGTATTTATAAAACAAAAAATGATAGTAATAAAACTATTGTTGGACGTGGTGCAGCAGATTTTATTAATAAGAAATATTATGAATCGCATCCATGTTCAAAATATGATTTTGAGATTTTCCACAGTGCTCCAAGTGGTTCAGCAACATCTATGTCAGATTCAGAATCGCATTTCTTTAGTGGAAAAAACGAAAAAGAAAAAATGCCATCTGCTAAAGATGATGGAATTTATGATATCATTGTAGATTCTACAATTACAAAAAACAGAAATGACAATAATGATTCTGGAGTTATTGATATGACTACATTTGATAGTAGTAATGACCGGAGTTATTATTGATCTAAAAAAATAACAAAATGGTTGAAAAATAATTGGACAATTTCGTTGTTGGACTTCACTTCGGAAATCCTCAACGTACCATTTGTACGCCTCCGGTTTCCTCGTTTGTCCGCCTAGAAATTGCCTCAATTCTTTTCCAACTTTAGGACTTAACCTTATCATAAAAAAGAAAAATAGAGAATAATTACTGATTATAAGCAATTATTCTCTATTTTTAATTAAATTTATTCACTTCATCATTTGATATTTATTTAAAGAAAGTAGTCCAACAACGAAATTGTCCAATTATTTTTCAACATCGCCTTTTTCTAGCAGCGAAGTCCTAATAACCTCCATCCTATATCTCTGTGTTGTTTCATCAAGTTTAAAGTCAATAAGCGATGTACTTAAATCGTCTCCTAATTGTCTTAAATCTGTCGTATAATAAATTGTAATTCCTTTCAATTCTGCTTTTGCCTTTTTTACAGCTTTAAAAATCTCTATTAAATGCTCATCATCTTCTCCAACAATTATCAATTGTGGCTTTTTATCGAAGTTACAATCTTTAGCTTGAAAATTCTCATAGAACTCTTGGTACAAGCCCATTTTCTCCATGAACTTTTCTTCCCATCCGCTATTTCTCCTTACAACTTCAAAAAGGAAATCTATTTTAATATCATTTTTAACTAATACCACTTGTCCACCTGAAGCCTGAAATTTTGTATTTTGTCTCTTTGAAAATAACATTGGACTAACAACAAATCCATGATAAGCAGAAACTTTTTGCATATAAGCAATAATTACCTGATTACCCGCTAATCTTCTTTTAATCATATAAACTGGTTTTGTATTATCTGTTGGTTGCCATGTTGTTTTAATACCTCTTGAATTTAGTAAATACTTACCTATTTTGTCTAAACAATAAACTCGATAAATACCTTTTCCTTCATTACTTTCAAAATAATATCTTGTAATAATTTTACTTTTAATCATGTCTTCCAATTTCTTGTTTACCTTGTCTTGTGACTTTATATCAACTCCACGATATTGTAACATTTGAAAAATTTGTCTTGACGTAATAAACTCAAACTCATTAACTATTTCCAAGATTTGAAAATGTACTTCATTGATATAGCCCATATCAATTTTAAAAACTACTTGATTGACAGAAGCATAGCCATCTTTTCCATCAAATTTTTTGATTTCGTTTTCCCTCATCGCAAATGGCGATTTTGGTGATTTAATTTCATTATCCTCTACCATAAAAATCCTCCTTTAAATTAATCTAGTATCACTAGTTTAATTTTGTGGTTCTCTGGAGAAATTTTTCTAATATAGACTTTTACCTTTTCTCCATATTCTAAACCACTTTTATGTTCAGCCAAACCAACTAGGTTCGGCGTGAGCTCAATAAAAATTCCGCCTCTTGTAGTGTCTCTTACAATTCCAGATGTTATTTCTCCCTGTTTAAAATGTTGAACATTTTCTTCCCATGTACCTAGCAATTCTTTTCGTGAAAGTGTAATTCTACCTGTATCTTTATCAAAATCTTGAATAATAACCTCTACTTTATCGCCCTTCTTCATACGTTCTTCAGGATTTTTAATTCTTGCTATAGACATATTTTTAATAGGAAGTAAACCATCTATACCCTTACGAATAGTGATAAAAGCGCCATAAGGCTGAATATTTTTAACTTTACCTAATACTTTCATTCCTTTTTTCAAATTTTCATAAGCCCACATACGATTTGCTTTTTCTTCTTCTGAAAGTTCTACCCTTTCTTCCATTTCATTCCTCCGTGAAACATCCCCGAAGCTTATTGCTTCTTTTTCTATTATACCAAATATTTGCGACTGATACAAGAAAAATATCATCAAATCGCTTGCATATTTTGTTATATTCTGATTAAGTGGCGGTCACTGACCGCCACTACATTTACCACGAACTTCCGCCTCCGCCACCGGAGCCACCGTCTGAGAAGCCTCCACCAGAGGAATCTCCACCAGACGAATCACTAGATGACATAGCACTTTGTGCAGACTCCATCGTACTATCAAAAAATGTTTCAAATGTTGCCATATCAAAATAATCCATGCCATCATACCAAGTTGGCGGTTGCAATGATATCGTTTCAAATTTTTTAATCCATTTATCAGATACACCTAAAACATAAGTATAAGGCAAAATATCATAAAAATAATTCGGATTTTGCATTACCATATCTTCTAATTTTTCTTTCTCTGCTATTTCTAAAAAATGTTTAAAACCATTTAATTTTCCTAACATTTCATTGCCATATTGTGTCCTTTTTGGTAAATACTTTAAACATATAAACATTCCTAAAAAGCAAATCAAGCCAACTATACTACCGTCCATTAAATGATAGTACTCGTACATGAAGCCCACAATAAATCACAATAAACGCAATTCCAAATAATAACAAACTTAGTGGGGCTGGGTCATTTGAAAAAAACATAAATGGAAGAACCACAAGCGGTAATATCGTAGATAAAGTTAGCATCATAATATCATTAACATTATTAACATCATAAACATGATATGAAATAATAGGTATAAATGTAACCAAACAATAAGTAACAACCATCATTAATATGATAAACTTTGATTTGCTTGATGCCTTTCGTTCAAATATTTTATTTCTATTTTCTTTATCATTTGTGTTAGACAATATTTTCTTCGTAGTACCGTAAAAGTTATCACGTAAATCTGAAGAAGTAACTTCATTGGAAGTATTAGCTTTTTTGAATAAACCCTCCAAAAACATTTTCTCATTTTCATTATTACCATCATATTCTTTTAATTTAGTTATTTTAAAACCTTTCGATTTTGAAAATAACGTTTTTTCTTCCGTTTCTGTAATTTTTATATATCCCTTATTTGCTAAATATATAAGAAGCGATGTAACATCATGACTATCAGCTCTTCCTTTATATAAAAATCCTACCTCTAAACTATTACAGCCTTCTGGAGGATAAAATTCTACTGTTTCTACAACTTGGTCATCACGACCAAATTTATGCCAGATTAATATAGAAATTCCTAAAAATATTATAGGTAATACGAAAACCAAACAATCTATAATACTAATAGATATACCTGCTCCAACAAAATAGCCATCATCAAGTTCACATCTTACTGTTAAGGCTTGTCCTGGTCTTAAAGTTCCTAGATAACTTCCTGTTATTTTTTTGTCATTAACTGTATAAAAAACATTTATTGAATTCGTTGAACCGACATTCCCTGCTGAAAATCCTAATTTGCTCTTATCAAATTCTTTTGGCATTTCTATCGTAAAAGTAATATTTCGAATTTCAGTATCCCATTCACTGCCTATGATATTAAAATATAATTCATCATAATCTTTAACAGGATCCTTTCCTAAATTATATGTATATTTTATTACATAAGTTTGTTCGCCTGTTAAGGTATGACTTGCTGAACCTATTTGAATTTTATAGTTTCCATTTTCCTTATATGTAGTGTATTCATTATTAACACTTAAATTTGATATTTTCGTCCTATTATTTGAAGTCGTTCCATCTAATCTTTCTACTTTATTTCTTAATGGAATGCTTCTAATAATTCCATGTTTTGCCTTATTAAAATATACAGTAATTGTTTCTGTAATATCAAACGTATTATCTTCATTCACAACCATATGTACATCATAACTATCAATGACATAATCATACGAACCATATGAAGCCGTCTTACTAGAAGTTAATGGTTCGTCGGCATAAATGCTGTGCACATCAAAAGAAAATAGAAAAATTATAATTGCTAAAATAAATAATATTAACTTACTATTCTTCATTTGTTTCCTCCTCTTTAATTTTTTAATTACCATGATCTTCCGCCTCCGCCGCCGGAGCCCCTGCCTGACGAACCACCACCTGATGAATGACAACTAGATGAGCAACTACTATATGAACAACTATATGAACTTCTACCAT